>NZ_JBHUXV010000020.1:0-118831 GCF_042669125.1 Streptomyces sp. NPDC057253
GTGTTCGCCGGGCGCCCCTCGTCGTCGTAGCGAAGTGATCAGAGCTTCTCGATCACGTAGTCGATGCACTTCGTCAGGGCCTCGACGTCCGCCGGGTCGATCGCCGGGAACATCGCGACGCGGAGCTGGTTGCGGCCGAGCTTGCGGTAGGGCTCGGTGTCGACGATGCCGTTGGCGCGCAGGACCTTGGCGATCGCGGCCGCGTCGATCTCGTCGGAGAAGTCGATCGTGCCGATGACCTGGGAGCGCTTGGCCGGGTCGGTGACGAACGGCGTCGCGTGCTTGGACTCCTCCGCCCAGCTGTAGAGGCGGGTCGAGGAGTCCTTGGTGCGGGCCGTCGACCAGGCGAGGCCGCCCTGGCCGTTGATCCACTCCAGCTGCTGGTTCAGCAGGAAGAGCGTGGCGAGGGCCGGGGTGTTGTACGTCTGGTTCTTGCGGGAGTTGTCGATCGCCGTGGGGAGGCTGAAGAACTCCGGGACATGGCGGCCGGACGCGTGGATCCGCTCCGCGCGCTCGATCGCCGCCGGGGAGAACACGCCGATCCACAGGCCGCCGTCGGAGGCGAAGGACTTCTGCGGGGCGAAGTAGTAGACGTCCGTCTCCGACACGTCCACCGGCAGGCCGCCGGCGCCGCTCGTCGCGTCGACCAGGACCAGGGCGCCCGCGTCCGCGCCCGCGACCCGCTTGATCGGGGCGGCGACACCCGTCGACGTCTCGTTGTGGGTGAAGGCGTACACGTCGACGCCCTCCTCGGCCCGCGGCTCGGGGTGCGTGCCGGGGTCGGAGGCGATGACGGTGGGCTCGGCCAGCCAGGGCGCGAGCTTGGACGCCTTCGCGAACTTCGACGAGAACTCGCCGAAGTTCAGGTGCTGCGACCTGTTCTCGATCAGGCCGTGCGTCGCCACGTCCCAGAACGCGGTCGAGCCGCCGTTGCCGAGGACGACCTCGTAGCCCTCGGGCAGCGAGAACAGCTCGGAGATGCCCTCACGCACCTGGCCGACCAGGTTCTTCACCGGGGCCTGGCGGTGGGAGGTCCCGAGCAGGGACGTACCGGTCGCGGCGAGGGCGTCGAGCGCCTCGACCCGCACCTTGGAGGGGCCCGCGCCGAAACGTCCGTCGGCGGGCTTGATGTCAGCGGGAATCTGGATCTCAGCCACGGACCGAGGTTAGCCGCTGGGGGAAACCTGGGTGAAACCTCGTCCGTCGGCTGAGACGTGGCCGCCCGGACGGCCTGGGAGGCTGGACCCATGAGTGGACCCAAGACCGGTCTGGAAGCGGAACTGCGCAAGGCCGTGCGCGGTGACGTCGGCTTCGGCGTCACCTCCAGGGCGCTGACCACGATGGACGCCTCCAACTACCGGCGGGTCCCGCTCGGGGTCGTCGCGCCGGTGGACGCCGACGACGTGGCCGCCGTGCTGGAGGTGTGTCGCTCGCACGGGGTACCCGTCGTGCCCCGGGGCGGCGGTACGTCCATCGCCGGGCAGGCCACCGGGACCGGAGTCGTACTCGACTTCACCCGGCACATGAACCGGGTCCTGTCGCTGGACCCCGAGGCGGGCACCGCGGTCGTGCAGCCCGGGTTGGTGCTGGACCGGCTCCAGGAGGCCGCCGCCCCGCACGGGCTGCGGTTCGGGCCCGACCCCTCCACCCACAGCCGCTGCACCCTCGGCGGGATGATCGGCAACAACTCCTGCGGCTCCCACTCGGTGGCCTGGGGCACCACCGCCGACAGCGTGCGCGAGCTGGACGTCGTCACCGCGCGCGGGCAGCGGCTCCGGCTCGGACAGGAGTGGGCCGGGGCGCCCGCGGGCCTGCGGGAGCTGGTGGACGGGGAGCTCGCGCGGCTGCGGACCGGGTTCCCCGAGCTGCCCCGCCGGATCTCCGGGTACGCGCTGGACGCCCTGCTGCCGGAGCACCGGGCCGACGTCGCCCGGTCGTTCTGCGGCAGCGAGGGCACCCTCGGTGTCCTCACCGAGGCCGTCGTGGGGCTCGTCCGGGCGCCACGCGCGCGTGCGCTCGCGGTGCTCGGCTACGCGGACGAGGGCGCGGCCGCCGAGGCCGCCGCCGGGCTCCTGGCACACTGCCCCCTGACGGTGGAGGGCATGGCGGCCGACCTGGTGCCCGCGGCGGCCGCGCTGCCCAGGGGCGGCGCCTGGCTGTTCGTGGAGACCGGCGCGGACAGCGTGGCCGAGGCACGCGCGCGTGCGGAGCGGATCGTGCGCGCCGCCGACGTCCTCGACGCCCTCGTGGTGACCGACCCGGCAGGACAGCGGGCCCTGTGGCGCATCCGCGAGGACGCCAGCGGTACGGCCACCCGCATGCCGGACGGCTCCGAGGCGTGGCCCGGCTGGGAGGACTGCGCGGTGCCGCCGCGGCGGCTCGGGGCGTACCTGCGGGACTTCCGGCGCCTGCTCGGCTCCCACGGACTGCGCGGCACGCCGTACGGCCACTTCGGCGACGGCTGCATCCACGTCCGCATCGACTTCGACCTGCTGACCGAGGCCGGGGTGGCACGCTTCCGGCGCTTCTCCGAGGAGCTCGCCGACCTGGTCGTCGCCCACGGCGGCTCGCTGTCCGGCGAGCACGGCGACGGCCTGGCCCGTGCCGAACTGCTCCCGCGGATGTACGGCGACGAGATGGTCGCCCTCTTCGAGCGCGCGAAGGGCGTCTGGGACCCGGACGACCTCCTCAACCCCGGCGTGCTGGTCCGCCCGGCCCCCCTCGACGCGAACCTCCGCTTCTCCGTCCTGCCCCGGAAGCCGGTCGACGTCGCCTTCGGGTACCCGGCCGACGGCGGTGACTTCTCCGCGGCCGTACGGCGCTGTGTCGGGGTCGCGAAATGCCGTACGACATCGGCGTCCGGGCCCGCCGTGATGTGCCCGTCCTTCCGGGCCACCGGGGAGGAGGAGCACTCCACGCGCGGACGGGCGCGGCTGCTGCACGAGATGCTCGCGGGTGAGGCGGGCGGTGTCGTGACCGACGGCTGGCGCTCGACGGAGGTGCGGGACGCCCTCGACCTGTGCCTGTCCTGCAAGGGCTGCCGGTCCGACTGCCCGGTCGGGGTCGACATGGCCACGTACAAGGCGGAGTTCCTGCACCACCACTACGCCGGGCGCCGCCGGCCGGCCGCCCACTACAGCATGGGCCGGCTGCCGGAGTGGCTGCGCCGGGTGGACCGGCTGCGGCTGGCCCCGCTGGTCAACGCCCTCGCCTCCGTAAGGCCGTTGGCGGCCGTCGCGAAACGGCTCGGCGGGATCGCGGCCGAGCGGCGGATCCCTCGGCTGGCCCCGGTGACGTTCAGCCGGTGGCTGCGGCGGCGGAACCGTGAGCGGGTGCGGGGGTGGATGAGCGAGGCCCGGACGGGAGGGGTGCCTGCGCATCCCGGGGCGCCCGGGCAGCCTGGCATGCCCGGGAAGATGGTCTTCCTGTGGCCCGACACCTTCACCGAGCACCTCTCGCCGGACGTCGGCCGGGCGGCGGTGCGGGTGCTGGAGGCGGCCGGGATCGGGGCCGTCGAGCTGCCGGGGCGGCCGTGGACGGTGCGGCGGTCGCAGGACGACGAGGTCGAGAGCGTCGGCACGTCGGCGTCCCTGGGCCGCCCCCGCGTCCGTGCCTGCTGCGGCCTGACGTATCTGTCCACGGGCCAACTCGACCGCGCTCGCGCGGTGTTGCGCCGCACGCTGGACCTGGTGGAGCCGTTCCTGCTGCCGGAACTGGACGAGGTGACGGAGCCGCCCGCCTTCGTCGTCCTGGAGCCGAGCTGTGCCGCCGCGCTCCGCACCGACCTCCCGGAGCTGCTGCACGACGACCCGAGGGCCGCCCGGCTGGCCCGCAGGGTTCTCACCTTCGCGGAGGCGCTGGAGCGGCTCGCCCCCGACTGGCGGCCACCGGCCCTGAACCGCCCGGTCGTGGGCCAGACCCACTGCCATCAGCACGCGGTACTGGGGGACGCCTCCGACCGCCGACTGCGCGAGGCCGCGGGCCTCACCGGCGAGCTGACCGGCGGCTGCTGCGGCCTTGCGGGCAACTTCGGCTTCGAGAAAGGGCACTTCGAGGTGTCCCGGGTCTGCGCGGAGGAACAGCTGCTGCCGTCGGTGCGCCGGGCGCCCGAGGACGCGGTGGTGCTCGCCGACGGCTTCTCCTGCCGGACCCAGCTGGAGCAGCTCGCGGGGGTGCGGGGCCGGCATCTGGCGGAGGTGCTGGCGGAGGCACTGGACCAACAGCCCTGAACCAGCAGCTCTGCACCAACACCCCTGAAACGGCGCGGTACTTTCGCCCCCCGTGCAGACTCGGCACCATGCCCCCCTTCGACCGCGTCGCCGTCCTCTCCGACATCCACGGTGTCCTGCCCGCCCTGGAAGCCGTCCTCGCCGAGCCGGACGTGGCCGGCGCCGACCGGATCGTGCTGACCGGGGACATCACCGCAGGCCCCCAACCGGCGGAAGTCCTGGCCCTGTTGAGGAGCCAGGGGGAGCGCGTGCTGTGGATCTCGGGCAACGCGGACCGCGAGCTCGTCGAGTACCGCAGGGGAGAGCGGGCGGACATCCCCGACCGATCGGCCCCTACGCCGCCGCCCGACTCACCGACACCGACGTGGAGTTCCTGGCCTCGCTCCCCGCCACCCGCACCCTCACCGTCCAGGGCCTCGGCGAGGTCCTGTTCTGCCACGCCACCCCGCGCGACGACGAGGAGGTCGTCCTGGTCGACTCCCGCCCCGCCCGCTGGACGGAGGTCCTCGCCGGCGTCCCCGACCCCGTCCGCACGATCGTCTGCGGCCACACCCACATGCCGTACGTCCGGCTCGCCCACGGCCGCCTGGTCGTCAACCCCGGCAGCGTCGGCATGCCGTACGGCCGCCCCGGCGCCCACTGGTGCCTGCTGGGCCCGGGGACGGACCTGCGGGTGACGCCGTACGACATCCCGGCGGCCGTGCGGCGACTGGTCGCGGAGTGCGACTGGCCGGGGATCGCGGAGTGGGCGGAGTACTACCTGAGCGCGAGGGCGACGGACGCGGAGGCGCTCGCGGCCTTCGGGCCACGGGACGGCAGGCCCGCCTCGCCCTGAGAGACTCCGATCATGGACACGCTGACCTGGAGCCTGCGCCCCGCGACCCCGGACGACGTCGAGCCGATAGCCGAGCTGCGGGCCGTGGTGCTGCGGCCCGACCTGGAGCGGCTGGGGCGATTCGACGAGCGGCGGGTGCGCCAGCGGTTCCGGGACGCCTTCGTGGCCGAGCAGCTGTCGGTCATCGTGGCCGAGGGCCGCTTCGCGGGCTGTGTCGCGCTGCGCCCAGCCGAGGACGGGCACGAGGACGGGCACTGGCTGGAGCACTTCTTCATCGACCCGGCACTCCAGGGCCGCGGCCTCGGCTCGGCCGTCCTGCGCACCCTGCTCGCTCGCACCGACGCGGACGGCGTGACCGTACGCCTCAACGTCCTCCAGGGCAGCAAGGCCCGCCGCCTCTACGAACGCCACGGCTTCACGGTGGAGTCCGAGGACTCGGTCGACGTGTTCATGGTGCGGGGCTGATTCCATCCATCGAGACAGTCGTATAGCGGGTTTACGCACCTGACCAAGTCCACTACCCTGGACTCAGCAGTGCAGCACGATGAACGCCGGCCCCCGAACCGACCTCCTGGAAGCCCCGTGACCACCCCCAGCACCGACCTGCCGTCCTCGCCCCCGGTCGCCGCGGCGCCCGTCGGCGGTGCCCGTCGCCTCGGCTCGCTCGGGCCCGTCGGCCTGGTCCTCGCCGGTGGTGTCTCCGTGCAGTTCGGCGCCGCGCTGGCCGTGACCCTGATGCCGAGGGCGGGCGCGCTCGGCGTGGTCACCCTGCGGCTGCTGGCCGCCGCGATCGTGCTGCTCCTGGTGTGCCGGCCCCGGCTGCGCGGCCACTCCCGCACCGACTGGGGCACGGTCGTCGTCTTCGGCCTCACCATGGCCGCGATGAACGGCCTCTTCTACCAGGCCGTCGACCGCATCGCCCTCGGACCCGCGGTCACCCTGGAGGTCCTCGGCCCCCTCACCCTGTCGGTGCTCGCCTCCCGCCGCGCGGTCAACGCCGTCTGGGCGGGCCTCGCGCTCGCCGGTGTCTTCCTCCTCGGCGGCGGCGACTTCGGCAGCCTCGACCCGCTCGGCGTGGCCTTCGCGCTGGCGGCGGGGGCCATGTGGGCGGCGTACATCGTCTTCAGTGCGCGCACGGGCCGCCGGTTCCCGCAGGCCGACGGGCTCGCCCTGGCGATGGCGGTGGGCGCGCTGGCGTTCCTGCCGTTCGGCGCCGTCGAGTCCGGCACCCGGCTCCTCGACCCGGTGACCGTGGGCCTGGGCGCGGCGGTCGCCGTGATGTCCTCCGTGCTGCCCTACACCCTGGAACTCCTCGCCCTGCGCCGCCTGCCCGCGTCCACCTTCGCGATCCTCATGAGCCTGGAGCCGGGCATCGCCGCCCTCGCGGGCTTCCTGATCCTCGGCCAGGCCCTCTCCGTCCTCCAGGCACTCGCCATCGCGCTGGTGATCGCGGCGAGCATGGGAGCGGTCCGCACCCAGGTGGGACGCGGCAAGGCGGACCTGGCGGGCGGACCTGGCGAGCACCCCGTGAGCTGACCGGCGGCCGGTCAGTCCCCGGTCTTCTCCCACACCGAGACGTGGGACTCGCTGTCGCCGGTGAAGGGCGCCCGGTTCCAGTCCGCCCAGCGGTCCCGCAGCCGCATCCCGGCCAGCCGGGCCATGAGGTCCAGTTCCGCGGGCCAGACGTACCGGAAGGGGATCGAGCGGAAGGAGCCCCGGCCGTCCTCGACGCTGACGTGGTGGGAGGCCATCGCCTGGGTGGCGGTGTCGTACGTGTCGAAGCCCAGGCGCGTCTCGCCGACGTGGAAGGGCACGGTGTTCTGTCCGGGCGGGAGCTTCCGCAGTTGGGGGATCATGACCTCGATGACGAAGGTGCCCCCGGGCTTGAGGTGTGCCGCGGCGTTGCGAAAGCAGTCCACCTGGGCGTCCTGGGTGGTCAGGTTCATGATCGTGTTGAAGACCAGATAGGCCACCGA
Organism: Streptomyces sp. NPDC057253; assembly: GCF_042669125.1. NCBI lineage: Bacteria > Bacillati > Actinomycetota > Actinomycetes > Kitasatosporales > Streptomycetaceae > Streptomyces > Streptomyces sp. NPDC057253. The sequence continues at coordinate 7,041 of NZ_JBHUXV010000020.1, forward strand.
GAAACTCCCCGGCGCCCGGGCCGTCGCGAAGTCCCCGAACGTCACCCCGACCGTCTCGCCGCCGGGCTTGGCCTGCAGCCGCTCCGCCATCGCCCGGGACAGCTCGATCCCGTGCACCTCGACCCCGCGCCGAGCCAGCGGCAACGCGATCCGCCCGGTCCCGATCCCCAGCTCCAGGGCCCGCCCGTCACCGGCCAGCTCCGCCAGCACGGCCACGGCCGGATCGACCGCGCCCGCCGTGAACATCCCCGCCGCCGACGCGTCGTAGGTCGCCGCGACGGTCTCTCCGAAGTAGTCCTCGTGATCGGTCACCGGGCGACGGTACCGGCGGGGGTGGGGGAGGGGCGCGCGATTTATCCGGGGCACCCGCCGTACCGAGGGCACCCGCCGTACCGAGGGCACCCGCCGTACCGGACACGGCCGCCGAGGCGCATGCTGAACCCATGACAAAGGGGCTGGGGCGGGCCTCCGTGGGCTACGGCATGATCACTGTGCTGTGCCTCGCGGCGACGGCCTGGGCGGTGATCACCGGGCTCACGCGGGTGGAGGTGCTGGCGCACCCCGTGCAGGTCCGGTTCGCGGAATGCCACAGCGAGGGCGGCGGACGCGGTGGGTCCCACACCGTGTGCAGCGGCCCGCAGGTCGGTGCCCCCGCGCACACGGTGAAGGTCACGTACGACGGCCACCCGGGCGAGACCGCCCAGGTGGCCCGGGAGCCGTGGGGCGGCTACGAAGGCGTGGACACGGGCTTCCTGTCGTGGGGCATCGCGATCATGTTCCCGCTCGTGCCGCTCCTGGCCGCGGCCGTCATGGGCGGAGTCACCGTGGTGAAGGTCCGCCAGTGGCGAGGCCTCGGCGACTGGATCTGACCGACAGGTGCTGACCACCACGTACCACCCACGACCAAAAACAATGCAAGCACGCTTGCTTGTTTCCTGGGTCGCTGCCATCCTCACCCCATGGCAGACCCCACGCCCGTCATCGACGACCTCTGCGCCGAGAGCGAGGAACTCGACTGTCTCGTGGCCGAGTTGACTCCCGAGCAGTGGGCACTCGCGACCCCCGCCCCCGGCTGGACCGTCGCCCACCAGATCGCCCACCTCGCCTGGACCGACCACTCCTCCCTGCTCGCCGTGACCGACCCGAGGGCTTTCTCCCGCGAGGTCGAGAAGGCGCTCGCGGCCCCCGGGGACTTCGTGGACAACGGCGCGGAGGAAGGCGCGAGGAAGCCTCCCGCGCGGCTGCTCGCGTACTGGCGGGCCGGCCGCGAGGACCTGGCCGAGGCCCTGCGCGAGGCCCCCGAGGGCGCCCGCTTCCCCTGGTACGGCCCGCCCATGTCCACCGCCTCCATGGCCACCGCCCGCCTCATGGAGACCTGGGCCCACGGCCTGGACGTGGCGGACGCGCTCGGCGTGACCCGCGAGCCCACCGACCGGATCCGGCACATCGTCCGCCTCGGCGTCCGCACCCGGGACTTCGCCTTCGGGGTGCACGGACTGACCCCGCCCTTCGAGGAGTTCCGCGTTGAACTCACCAGCCCGAGCGGCGAGTTGTGGGTCTACGGCCCCGAGGACGCGGCCGATCGCGTCACCGGCCCCGCCCTCGATCTCTGCCTCCTGGTCACCCAGCGCGCCCACCGCGCCGACCTCGCCCTGACCGCCCACGGCGAGTACGCCGACCGCTGGCTGGACATCGCCCAGGCCTTCGCGGGCCCGCCCGGCAAGGGACGCGCGCCCAAGGGGGCCGCTTCCGGAGACCCGGCCAAGGCTCCCGGAGACCCGGCTAAGGCTCCCGGAGATCCGGCTAAGGCTCCCGGAGACCCGGCGAAGGGGGCCGCCGGATGACCGTCCGCATCGGCAACGCCTCCGGCTTCTACGGCGACCGCTTCGACGCCCTGCGCGAGATGCTCACCGGCGGTGAACTCGACGTCCTCACCGGCGACTACCTCGCCGAGCTGACCATGCTCATCCTGGGCCGGGACCGCCTGAAGGACCCGGGCGCCGGATACGCCCGCACCTTCCTGCGCCAGCTGGAGGAGTGCCTCGGTCTCGCGCACGAGCGGGGCGTCCGGATCGTCACCAACGCGGGCGGCCTGAACCCGTCCGGACTCGCGGACCGCATACGGGAGTTGGCCGACCGCCTCGGCCTACCGGTCCGCGTCGCCCACGTCGAGGGCGACGACCTCACCGCCCGGCACCCCGGCAGCCTCGCCGCCCACGCCTACCTCGGCGGCTTCGGCATCGCGGCCGCTCTGCGCGAGGGCGCGGACGTGGTCGTGACCGGCCGGGTGACGGACGCGGCCCTGGTCACCGGGCCCGCCGCCGCCCACTTCGGCTGGGGACCCGGGGAGTACGACCGCCTCGCGGGAGCCGTCGTCGCCGGGCACGTCCTGGAGTGCGGGACGCAGGCGACCGGCGGCAACTACGCGTTCTTCGCCGAGGGCGCCCGCGATCTGAGAAGGCCCGGCTTCCCCCTCGCCGAACTCCACGAGGACGGCACCGCCGTCATCACCAAACACCCCGGCACCGGCGGCTTCGTGGACGTCGGCACCGTGACGGCCCAGCTCCTGTACGAGACGCAGGGCGCCCGGTACGCGGGACCCGATGTCACCACCCGCCTCGACACGGTCCGGCTCACCCAGGACGGCCCCGACCGCGTCCGGATCACCGGGGTGCGCGGCGAGGCCCCGCCGCCCACCCTCAAGGTCGGCCTCAACCGGCTCGGCGGCTTCCGCAACGAGGTCGCCTTCGTCCTGACCGGCCTGGACATCGAGGCCAAGGCCGCGCTGGTGCGGGAGCAGCTGGAACCGGTCCTCGCCAAGGTCGCCGACGTGCGCTGGGACCTGGCCCGCACCGACCGCCCCGACGCCGACACCGAGGAGACCGCGAGCGCACTGCTGCGACTGGTCGTCCGGGACGCGGACCAGGAGGTCGTCGGACGGGCGCTCAGCGGGGCCGCCGTGGAACTGGCCCTGGCGAGCTACCCCGGCTTCCATGTGCTGGCGCCCCCGGGGAAGGGCTCGCCCTATGGGGTCTTCGAGGAGGTGTACGTCCCCCATGGAGCCGTGGACCATGTGGCCGTCCTCCACGACGGCCGACGGATCCCTGTGGCGCCGCCCCAGGAGACCGCCGTACTCGAAGAAGTCCCTCAGCCACCTCTGCCGGAGCCGCTCGCCGCGGGGCCGGTGGCCAGGGCCCCGCTCGGGCTGGTCGCGGGTGCCCGCAGCGGGGACAAGGGCGGAAACGCCAACATCGGGGTCTGGGCGCGCACCGACGAGGCCTGGCGGTGGCTCGCCCACACGCTGACCGTGGACCGACTGCGCGAACTCCTCCCGGAGACCGCGGAGTTGACCGTCACCCGGCACGACCTCCCGCACCTTCGCGCCCTGAACTTCGTCGTCGAGTCGATCCTCGGCGAGGGCGTCGCCGCCCAGCACCGCTTCGACCCCCAGGCCAAAGCCCTCGGCGAATGGCTGCGCTCCCGCCACCTGGACATCCCGGAGGCCCTGCTGTGACGATCCTGCGGACCACCCTCGACCCGACCGGCCCCGACCACCGGGCCAACCGCGAGGCCATGCTCGCCAAGCTCGCCGACCTGGACGCCGAGCACGCCAAGGCGCTCGCGGGCGGGGGCGAGAAATACGTCGCACGGCACCGCAAGCGCGGCAAGCTGCTCGCCCGCGAGCGCATCGAGCTGCTCCTCGACCCCGACACGCCCTTCCTGGAGCTGTCCCCGCTGGCCGCCTGGGGCAGCGACTACACGGTCGGCGCCTCCCTCGTCACCGGGATCGGGGTGGTGGCGGGCGTGGAGTGCCTGATCACCGCCAACGACCCGACCGTGCGCGGCGGCGCGAGCAATCCGTGGTCGCTGAAGAAGGCGCTGCGGGCCAATGACATCGCCCTCGCCAACCGGCTGCCCTGCATCAGCCTGGTGGAGTCCGGCGGCGCCGACCTGCCGTCCCAGAAGGAGATCTTCATCCCGGGCGGCGCGATCTTCCGGGACCTGACCCGGCTGTCCGCGGCCGGGATCCCGACCGTCGCCGTCGTCTTCGGCAACTCCACGGCGGGCGGTGCCTACATCCCCGGCATGTCCGACCACGTGATCATGGTCAAGGAACGCGCCAAGGTGTTCCTCGGCGGCCCGCCCCTGGTCAAGATGGCCACCGGCGAGGAGAGCGACGACGAGTCCCTCGGCGGCGCCGAGATGCACGCGCGCGTGTCGGGCCTCGCGGACTACTTCGCCGTCGACGAGCCGGACGCGCTCCGGCAGGCCCGCCGGGTCGTCGCCCGCCTCAACCACCGCAAGGCGTACGGCGATCCGGGCCCCGCGGAGCCGCCCAAGTACGACCAGGAGGAACTCCTCGGGATCGTCCCGGGCGACCTGCGCACCCCCTTCGACCCGCGCGAGGTGATCGCCCGGATCGTCGACGCCTCCGACTTCGACGAGTTCAAGCCCCTGTACGGCACCAGCCTCGCGACCGGCTGGGCCGAACTCCACGGCTACCCGGTCGGCGTCCTGGCCAACGCACAGGGCGTCCTGTTCTCCGAGGAGTCCCAGAAGGCCGCCCAGTTCATCCAGTTGGCCAACCAGCGCGACATCCCGCTGCTCTTCCTGCACAACACCACCGGCTACATGGTCGGCAAGGAGTACGAGCAGGGCGGCATCATCAAGCACGGCGCGATGATGATCAACGCGGTCAGCAACTCGAAGGTCCCGCACCTCTCCGTCCTCATGGGCGCCTCCTACGGCGCCGGCCACTACGGCATGTGCGGCCGCGCCTACGACCCGCGCTTCCTCTTCGCCTGGCCCAGCGCCAAGTCGGCCGTCATGGGCCCCCAGCAGCTCGCCGGCGTCCTCTCCATCGTCGCCCGCCAGTCGGCCGCCGCGAAGGGGCTGCCGTACGACGAAGAGGGCGACGCGGCCCTGCGCGCCATGGTGGAGCAGCAGATCGAGTCCGAGTCGCTGCCCATGTTCCTGTCCGGGCGGCTCTACGACGACGGCGTCATCGACCCCCGCGACACCCGCACGGTCCTCGGCATGTGCCTGTCCGCGATCCACACCGCCCCCTACGAGGGCGCCCGCGGCGGCTTCGGCGTCTTCCGGATGTGAGGAACCTTCAGTGATCACTTCTGTGCTGGTCGCCAACCGGGGCGAGATCGCCTGCCGGATCTTCCGCACCTGCGCCGAGTCGGGCATCCGCACGGTCGCCGTGCACTCCGACCCGGACGCGAACGCCCTCCACACACGCGTGGCGGACACGGCCGTACGACTCCCTGGCGCGGCCCCCGCCGACACCTATCTGCGCGCCGACCTGATCGTGAAGGCGGCCGTCGCCGCCGGCGCCGACGCCGTGCACCCCGGCTACGGCTTCCTCTCCGAGAACGCCGACTTCGCACGGGCGGTCCTGGACGCGGGCCTGGTCTGGATCGGCCCGCCCCCGACCGCGATCGAGGCGATGGCGTCCAAGACGCGCGCGAAGCAGCTGATGGGCCTCGCTCCCCTGGAGGACGTCACGGCCGCCGACCTGCCCGTGCTGGTCAAGGCGGCCGCGGGCGGCGGAGGCCGCGGAATGCGGATCGTGCGCCGGCTGGAGGACCTGGACCAGGCCCTGAGCAGCGCCCGCGCCGAGGCCGCGAGCGCCTTCGGCGACGGTGAGGTCTTCGTCGAGCCGTACGTCGAGGACGGCCGCCACGTGGAGGTCCAGATCCTCGCCGACACCCACGGCACGGTCTGGGCCCTCGGCACCCGCGACTGCTCCCTCCAGCGCCGCCACCAGAAGGTGATCGAGGAGGCCCCGGCGCCGGGCCTCTCGGAGACCCTCACCCGGGAACTGCACGAGCTGGCGGTCCGGGCGGCCCGCGCGGTCGACTACGTGGGCGCGGGCACGGTCGAGTTCCTCGTCGCCGACGGCCGGGCCCACTTCCTGGAGATGAACACCCGCCTCCAGGTCGAACACCCGGTCACGGAGGCGGTGTTCGGCCTCGACCTGGTGGCCGAGCAGATCAGGATCGCGGAGGGGGCCGCCCTGCCCGCCGAGCCCCCACACGCGCGTGGCCATGCGATCGAGGCCCGCCTCTACGCCGAGGACCCGTCGAGGGACTGGACCCCGCAGACCGGCACCCTGCACCGCCTCTCCCTGTCCCCGTCCGTCCGCCTCGACACCGGCTACGAGGACGGCGACGCCATCGGGGTCCACTACGACCCGATGCTCGCCAAGGTCGTCGCCCACGCCCCCACCCGCGCGGAGGCGGTCCGCAGACTGGCCGGCGCCCTGGAGACGGCGACCCTCCACGGCCCGACCACCAACAGGGACCTGCTGGTCAACTCCCTGCGCCACAAGGAGTTCACGACGGCCCGCATGGACACGGGCTTCTACGACCGTCACCTGACTGAACTCGCCGAGCCGCGCCCCGATCCGCTCGCCCCCCTGGCGGCGGCCCTCACCGACGCGGTGGGCCGCTCCCGCTTCGGCGGCTTCCGCAACCTCCCCTCGACCCCCCAGACCAGGCGCTACGAGATGGCGGGCGAGGAGCACGAGGTCCGTTACCGGCACACGAGGGAGGGCCTGGAGGCGGACGGGGTGCGGGTGCTGCACGCGGACGCGGGCGGGGTCGTACTCGAAGTGGACGGAGTGCAGCGGAAGTTCGAGGTGTCGAGGTACGGCGACCAGTTGTACGTCGGGGGAGTGTCGCTGACGGCCCTGCCCCGCTTCCCGGACCCGACGGCCCAGCTTGCCCCGGGCTCCTTGCTGGCCCCCATGCCGGGAACGGTCGTACGGGTCGCGGACGGCCTGACGGAGGGATCCGCGGTGGAGGCGGGCCAGCCGCTGCTGTGGCTGGAGGCGATGAAGATGGAACACAAGATCACAGCGCCACAGACAGGAACGCTCAGCGAGCTCAATGCAGTGGTCGGCCAACAAGTAACGGTCGGCTCTCTACTGGCCGTAGTCCGAACTGCTTAGGGGCGCGGGGAACTGCGCGACCAGCCCCCACGAAGGAGCCACATGCCCACGATCGAAACCGATGAGCACAAAGCCCTCCGCACGGCCGTATCCGCCTTGGGCAAACGCCACGGCCGCGACTACGACAGGGAGGCACTCTGGTCCGAGGCAGCCAAACTCGGCTACCTGGGAGTCAACCTGCCCGAGGAGTACGGAGGCGGAGGCGGCGGAATAGCCGAACTCTCCATCGTCCTGGAAGAGCTCGGCGCAGCAGGCGCCCCCCTCCTGATGATGATCGTCTCCCCGGCCATCTGCGGCACGGTGATCGCCCGCTTCGGCACCGAGTCCCAGAAACAGGAATGGCTCCCTGCGCTCGCCGACGGCACCCGCACCATGGCCTTCGGCATCACGGAACCGGACGCCGGCTCCAACAGCCACCGCATCACCACCACGGCTCACCGCGACGGAGCCGACTGGCTGCTCACCGGCCGCAAGGTCTTCGTCTCCGGAGTCGACATCGCCGACGCCACCCTCATAGTCGGCCGCACCGAGGACTCCCGCACCGGCCGCCTGAAGCCCTGCCTGTTCATCGTCCCGCGGGACGCCCCGGGCTTCGGCAGGCGCTGGATCGAGATGGAACTCAACGCCCAGGAGAAGCAGTTCGAGCTGACCCTCGACGACGTACGCCTCCCCGCCGACGCCCTGGTGGGGGACGAGGACGCGGGCCTGCTGCAACTCTTCGCCGGCCTCAACCCCGAACGCATCATGACCGCCGCCTTCGCGATCGGAATGGGCCGCTACGCCCTGGGACAGGCCATCACCTACGCCAAGGACCGCACGGTCTGGAACACCCCCATCGGCGCCCACCAGGCCGTCGCCCACCCCCTCGCCCAGGCCCACATCGACCTCGAACTCGCCCGTTTGATGATGCAGAAGGCGGCCCACCTCTACGACGCCGGCGACGACGTGGGAGCGGGCGAGGCCGCCAACATGGCGAAGTACGCGGCCGGGGAGGCCTGTGTGAAGGCCGTGGACCAGGCAGTTCACACCCTCGGCGGCAACGGTCTCACCAAGGAGTTCGGGATCGCCTCGCTGATAACGGCCGCGCGCGTGGCTCGTATCGCACCGGTCAGCAGGGAGATGATTCTCAACTACGTCTCCCACCAGACCCTGGGCCTGCCCAAGTCGTACTAGGCCGTCTTGGGATCAGACCCGCCCGGTATCGGCCGTCTTGGAGGAACCGTGTTCCGCAGCGAGTACGCAGACGTCCAGCCCGTAGAACTCCCCATCCACGACGCGGTGCTGGCCCGCGCCGCCGAGTTCGGTGACGCGCCCGCCCTGATCGACGGCACCGACGGCACCGCCCTCACGTACGGACAGCTCGACGCGTTCCACCGCCGGGTCGCGGCCGGCCTCGCGGAGGCGGGCGTCGTCCAGGGGGACGTGCTCGCGCTGCACAGCCCCAACACGATCGCCTTCCCGACCGCGTTCTACGCCGCCACCCGCGCGGGCGCCTCCGTCACGACCGTGCACCCGCTGTCCACGCCGGAGGAGTTCGCCAAGCAGCTCTCCGACTCCGCGGCCCGGTGGATCGTCACGGTCTCCCCGCTGCTCGAGACCGCCCGCCGGGCGGCCGAACTCGCGGGCGGGGTACGGGAGATCTTCGTCTGCGACAGCGCCCCCGGCCACCGCTCCCTGATCGACATGCTTGCCTCCACGGCCCCCGAGCCGCACATCGACATCGACCCGGCGGCGGACGTGGCGGCCCTGCCGTACTCCTCGGGCACCACCGGCACCCCCAAGGGGGTGATGCTCACCCACCGGCAGATCGCCACCAACCTCGCCCAACTCGAACCGCTGATGTCGGCTGGCCCCGAGGACCGCATCCTCGCCGTCCTGCCCTTCTTCCACATCTACGGCCTCACGGCCCTCATGAACGCCCCCCTGCGCCAGGGCGCCTCGGTCGTCGTCCTGCCCCGCTTCGACCTGGAGACCTTCCTCGCCGCCATCCAGAACCACCGCATCACCGGCCTGTACGTGGCCCCGCCGATCGTCCTCGCCCTCGCCAAGCACCCGCTGATCGAGCGGTACGACCTCTCGTCCCTGCGGTACGTCGTCAGCGCCGCCGCCCCGCTGGACGCCGAACTCGCCGCCGCCTGCTCGGCCCGGCTCGGCCTCCCGCCCGTCGGCCAGGCGTACGGCATGACCGAGCTCTCGCCCGGCACCCACGTCGTCCCCCTGTCGGCCATGCGCGAGGCACCGCCCGGGACGGTCGGCAAGCTCATCCCCGGCACCGAGATGCGGATCGTGTCCCTCGACGACCCCGGCAAGGACCTCGGCACCGGCGAGGCCGGCGAGATCCTCATCCGCGGCCCGCAGATCATGAAGGGCTACCTCGACCGCCCCGACGACACCGCCGCCATGATCGACCCCGACGGCTGGCTGCACACCGGGGACGTCGGCCATGTCGACGCCGGCGGCTGGCTGTTCGTCGTCGACCGGGTCAAGGAGCTCATCAAGTACAAGGGCTTCCAGGTGGCCCCCGCCGAACTGGAGGCCCTCCTGCTCACCCACCCCGGCATCGCCGACGCGGCCGTCATCGGCGTCTACAACGAGGACGGCAACGAGGTCCCGCACGCCTACGTCGTCCGCCGGCCCACCGCCCCCGAGCTCTCCGAGAGCGAGGTCATGATGTACGTCGCCGAACGCGTCGCCCCCTACAAACGTGTCCGCCAGGTCACCTTCATCGCCGGAGTGCCCCGCGCCGCCTCCGGCAAGATCCTCCGACGACAGCTCAGGGAACGCGTATGACCCTCGTCGCCCGCACCCGCGCGCGTGCCGTCGAGACCCTCACCCTCGACTCCCCGCACAACCGCAACGCCCTCTCGGCCGCCCTGGTGGGAGAGCTGGCCGCCGCGCTGACGGACTGCGCCAAGGAACCCGACGTCCGCGCGATCGTCCTCACCCACACCGGCACCACCTTCTCCGCGGGCGCCGACCTCAAGGACCCCCCGGACCCGCAATCCCTGGTCGGCGTCCTGCGCCAGATCGTCGAACTCGGCAAACCGGTCGTCGCCCGCGTCACCGGACACGTCCGCGCGGGCGGCCTCGGCCTCCTCGCCGCCTGCGACATCGCGGCCGCGTCCACGGTGTCGACGTTCGCCTTCACCGAGGTACGGATCGGCGTCGCCCCCGCGGTCATCTCCCTGACCCTGCTGCCCCGCACCGACCCCCGCGCCCTGGCCCGCCACTACCTCACCGGCGAGCGCTTCGACGCGGCCGAGGCCGCCCGCATCGGCCTGGTGACCGCGGCGGGCGACGACGTGGACGCCGTACTCGAACCGATCCTCGACGGGCTGCGCCGGTCCGCACCCGAGGCCCTGGCCGAGACGAAACGGCTGCTCACGGCTAGGGTGCTGGAGACCTTCGACCGGGACGCGGCCGCCCTGACCGCGCTCTCGGCCCGGCTGTTCGCCTCACCGCACGCGCGCGAGGGCATGACGGCCTTCCTGGAACGACGGGATCCCTCATGGGTGGTGTGACCACGATCGGCGACCGGGCCGAACGCCGGCCCAAGCAGGACCGCAGCCGCGCAACCCGGCAGCGCCTCCTGGAAGCCGCCGTGTCCTGCCTCGCCGAACACGGCTGGGCGGGCTCCACGGTCACGGTGGTCGCCGAACGCGCCGGAGTCTCCCGAGGCGCCGCCCAACACCACTTCCCGACCCGCGAGGACCTCTTCACCGCGGCCGTCGAGTACGTGGCCGAGGAACGCTCCACAGCCCTCCGCGCCCTGTTCCCGCAGGGCGCGGCGGACGACCGCAGAGCGGTGATCTCCGCCCTGGTGGACCTCTACACGGGCCCCCTCTTCCGAGCCGCCCTCCACCTCTGGGTGGCCGCCTCCAACGAGGAGCAACTACGCCCCCGGGTGACGGAGTTGGAGGCGCGGGTAGGCCGAGAGACCCACAGGATCGCCGTAGACCTACTGGGCGCGGACGAGTCGAAGCCAGGCGTCCGAGAAACGGTCCAGGGCCTCCTGGACATGGCGAGAGGCTTGGGCCTCGCGAACCTGCTGACGGACGACAAGGCCAGGCGGGACAGAGTGGTGACTCAATGGACAGCGCTGTTGAACGAGGCGCTGCTGTAACTCGTCAGGGGCGCGGGGAACTGCGCGACCAGCCCCCACGCACCCGCAGCCGCCCGCAAGCCTCAGGCACGCCCTTCAGTGGGCGATCCCCCCGTACCCCTCAATGTCCCGAGGATCCCTGGACCCCGGCCCCACGTACCGCGCAGACGGCCGCACAAGCCGCCCCGTCCGCTTCTGCTCAAGAATGTGCGCCGACCACCCAGCCGTACGCGCACACGTGAACATCGACGTGAACATGTGCGCCGGCACCTCCGCGAAGTCGAGAACGATCGCCGCCCAGAACTCCACATTCGTGGCCAGCACCCGATCCGGCCGCCGCGCATGCAGCTCCGCCAGCGCCGCCTTCTCCAGCGCCTCGGCCACCTCGAAGCGCGGCGCCCCCAGCTCACGAGCCGTACGACGCAGCACACGCGCGCGTGGGTCCTCGGCCCGGTAGACCCGGTGCCCGAACCCCATCAGCCGCTCACCCCGGTCCAGCGCCTGCTTGACGTACGCCTCCGCGTCGCCCGTCCGCTCGATCTCCTCGATCATCCCGAGCACCCGGGACGGCGCACCGCCGTGCAGCGGCCCGGACATGGCACCCACGGCCCCGGAGAGCGCCGCGGCGACATCCGCACCGGTGGAGGCGATCACGCGCGCGGTGAACGTGGACGCGTTCATGCCGTGCTCGGCGGCCGAGGTCCAGTACGCGTCGACGGCCGCGACATGTTTGGGATCCGGCTCCCCGCGCCAGCGGATCATGAACCGCTCGACGACCGACTGCGCCTTGTCGATCTCCCGCTGCGGCACCATCGGCAGGCCCTGCCCGCGCGCGGACTGGGCGACGTAGGACAGCGCCATCACGGCCGCCCGGGCGAGGTCGGCCCGCGCCTGCTCGGCGTCGATGTCGAGCAGCGGTTTGAGGCCCCACACCGGCGCGAGCATGGCGAGCGCCGACTGGACGTCCACGCGGATGTCCCCGGAGTGCACCGGGATCGGGAACGGCTCGGCGGCCGGCAGACCGGGATTGAAGGCGCCGTCGACCAGCAGCCCCCACACGTTGCCGAAGGAGACATGGCCGACCAGGTCCTCGATGTCGACGCCCCGGTACCGCAGCGCGCCGCCCTCCTTGTCCGGTTCGGCGATCTCCGTCTCGAACGCGACGACTCCTTCGAGGCCGGGGACAAAGCCGGGGTCGTGGTCGGACATCAGGCGGCTCCTCATGATGTGTACGACGGATGACTCGTGATGCGTACGACGGATGACGCCACACTATCCCCGAGTGCCACCTTTGGGGAGGTGCGCGGCACTCAGTGCCACCACCTGTGGCAGTGGCGTCCGTACGGCAAGATGACCGGGTGACCGACGCAGCACACGCCGTCTTCCCGGACCCCGCCTCCATGCGCGAGCAGTACCGCGCGGAGGGCATCGCCGAGACCGACCTGGCCACGACCCCCGTCGAACAGTTCGCGCGCTGGTTCAAGCAGGCGGCCACCGAGGCGCACCTCTTCGAACCGAACGCCATGGTCGTCTCCACCGCGGACGCCCGGGGCCGCCCCAGCTCCCGCACGGTGCTGCTGAAGCAGTTCGACGAACAGGGCTTCGTCTTCTTCACCAACTACGACTCCCGCAAGGCGCGCGACCTCGCCGAGAACCCGTACGTCTGCCTGCTCTTCCCCTGGCACCCGATGGCCCGCCAGGTCATCGTCACCGGCCTCGCCCGCCGCACCGGCCGCGACGAGACCGCCGCGTACTTCCGCACCCGCCCGCACGGCTCCCAGCTCGGCGCCTGGGCCAGCGCCCAGTCCTCGGTCATCGCCTCACGCGAACAGGTCGACACCGCCTACGCCGACCTCGCCGCGCGCTACCCCGAGGGCGAACAGGTCCCGGTCCCCCCGCACTGGGGCGGCTTCCGGGTGGCACCGGAGACGGTCGAATTCTGGCAGGGCCGCGAGAACCGCCTCCACGACCGACTGCGCTACGTGGCGGAGGCGGACGGAACCTGGCGGGTGGAACGCCTCAGCCCGTGAGACCGGGCCGGGCCGCAGGCTTCAGACCCGGCCGGACGTGGGGTCACGCCCGTCCCACCACGCCGCCCAGATCCAGCGCGGACGCGATCCGTACCGCCACGTCCTCCGCGTACACCGCGTCGCTGCGCTCGAACTGACCCCGGCCGGCACCCCGCAGGAACGTCACGACCCCCAGCGTCCGCCCCCTGCTGCGCAGCACCGCGCACAGCGCGTGCACCACGTCCCCGGGCCACTGGCGGGCCTCGGCCCACTCACGGGCCCGGTCCGCCGGCACTGAGCCGACGCTCGCCCGCACCGACCCCACCCGGTCCACGCACTGCAACGCCGGATGCCCCTCGCCGTAGCGCACCGGCAGCCCGGCCGCACCCGACAGCAGACTCGGTCCCGGCGCCCCGGAGGGCGTCGCGGCGACCCGCACCAGCCGGACCGGACCCTCCGCCTCGCCGTCGGCCACCGCGGCACCGGCCACCCGGTCGATCAGCGCGTGATCGGCGAACCCGGCCAGCGCGAAGTCCAGGTGCACGACCGCCGCCTCCGCCGGGTCCTCGCACTCCGCCGCCGCCCGCGCCGCCCGGTGCAGCTGATTCGTCCGGAACCGCAGCAGCGAGGCCTCCTGCTCACTCTGCTTGGCCTCGGTCACGTCCTGGAACAGCCAGCCCACACCCAACGGCACCGGCTCCTCCGCGAGCGGCGAGGCCAGCCGGACGAACCCGCACCGCCAGCAGCGCCGCTTGTCGCCGTCCGGCGTCCGCACCCCGACCCAGATCTCGGCCGGCGCCGGCGGCGCGCCCTCGGCCAGCACATGGGTCAGCGCGCTCTCCAGCTCCTCCACGCCCTGCGCCAGCAACTCCCCGAGGGGCCGCCCCAGCACGGACGTACGGCCGACGCCCAGCGACCGGGCCGCGTGCGCGTTCACCACGGCGGGCCGCAGATCGGCGTCGACCAGCACGACACCCCAGGACGCGTCCTCGAACAGGGCCTCGCTCAACGCGATCGACCGCTCCAGGTCGATCTGCGTGTGCACCTCGCTGAAGGCGCAGTACACCCCGGCGGGCTCGCCGTCGGGCCCTCGTACGGCCGCCGACTGGGTCCGCACGAGCACCCGGCCGCCGTCCTTGGTCAGCAGCGCGAACTCGTGCACCTGGCGGCCGGGCGCCCGCATGGCGGACATCAGCCGCCCCTCGACCTCCTCGGCGTCGGCCGGCCGTACGGCCCACCCCGCGAACCCGTGCCGGCCCACCGCCTCGGCGGAACTCCACCCGAGGATGCGCTCGGCCTCACGGTTCCAGTGGGTGACGACACCCTCCGCGTCGAAGGCGCACAGCGCCGCGTCCATGCCGTCCAGCAGCGCAGCGAGCAGATCCGAACCGCCCGAGCCCTCAGAACCCTCCGGGCCGTCCGGCCCGGGGCCGTCGGGCCCCAGCTCGTCGGTGGTCCCACTACGCCGGGAAGCACTCACCTGGACCCCCTGCCAGCCGCTCACTAACAATCAATTCAACTCGAACGTGACGCAGCACACACCGGGTTCCCGCAAGATTGAGGGAATCGTTGTACGCCGGAAACGTGCCGAATCCCCCTAAGCGGCCCACCTGCCGGGCTCCAGCCGCAGGTCGACCCACTCGTCGCTTCCGCCGTCCAGCACATACCGGTCGACCTCGACGAACCCGCGCGCCCGCGCGAACCGGGTGCCGTCCTCATTGACGGCCAGCACGCACGTCTCGATCACCCGCGCACCGAGCACACGCGCATGATCAAGACACTTCTCGTAGAGAGCCGTCCCGAAACCCCGCCCCCGGTAATCGGGCAGCACACGCGCGATGACGGTCACGACGCCACCGTCCCCCGGCGGCCGCACAGTGGAACACCCCACGAGCACGTCCCCGAGATAGGCGTTCTCCATCCGATTACGCCCAAGCCGCGCCCGCACCTCATCCACCCCCAGGGCAGCGGGCGGCACGATCACGTTGTGCACAAACCGCCACTCCTCAGCCATGCCGTCCCCGACGACAGGCTTGATCCGCAGATCAGTCACGGGTCCCCCTCCATGCCTCCGACTCGATCAGCAACGCCATCCTAAAATTGGTTGATCGGCGGCCGATCGCTTCCTAGTGTGTGCTTCACGCCGAAAGGAGGTGATCGGGTACATGTATGAAACCCGGACGCGCGAGGTGGCTGCGGGCTAGCGGCCTGCCACCACATTCAGTGCGGTGCCGGACCAGCGCGTACGAGATGCGCGCAGCCGGCCAATTCAACGCAGTCACCCGACCCGCGAGCTCGCCGGTAACGTCCGGCCGGCTCCTCCGCCCCAGGCGGAGGGACCCGAGCTCGCGGGTCGTCTGCGTGTGGAGCCCGTCAGGCAGTGGGGTCCACGTTCCATGTCCGCGGCAGGTCACCGCCGCAGAAGACGCAGACGAAATCGCCCTCGCGGACGATGTTGTGCTGCCGGCAGTCGGGGCACCGGCGGAACACCACCTCGTGAGTGAAGCCGGAGGGCCGGTCGAGTCCTGCATGGTCCAGGGCGCGGGCGACCGTGGGCCAGGACGTGACGTCCGGGCAGTAGCCCGTGGACTGGTTGCTGACCTCGCTCACCGCCCACCCGTCCGCCTCCCGGACGAAGCCCATCTCACCGGCGCTCAGTACCTCGGCACCGCCGGCACAGGCCACGTGCTCGCTTCGGCGTGGCGCCAGCCGGAGCACGCCGTCCGTGCCGACCACGAAGGTGAACGGTTCGGCCAGTTCGGCCGCCGAGCGGTCGGCGATCCAGCCGGCGAACTCGGCCGTCGAGCCGATCCGGTACCCGCCGTCGCCCGGCCCGACCGTGGCCTTCAGCTCGGCCGGTCCGACGTACCGGTAGCTCCGCTCCCGCGCCTCCATGTCGGACGCACCCCTCAGTGCCGGTAGAAGATCCGGTCCCCGTACTCCTCGAAGACCTGGTCGTTCCACTCCAGGCCGCCGTCCACGTTGCCCGAGCGGAGCAGGGGTGGGTCGATTCCGCGGGCTGCGAGGGCGGCTGCGGTCGTGGCCATGACCGCCTGGAGCAGGGCCGAGGTCACCACCGTGGAGGCCGGGGCGAAGGGGGCCGGGACGGTGTCCAGGGTGAGTTCCGCGTCGCCGACGGAGATCTTGGAGTCGAGGACGACGTCGCAGTGGTCCTTGAGGAAGGTGCCCGAGCTGTGGCGGGGCTTCGTCGCGGTCGTGTAGGCGAGAGACGTGACGCCGATGACCTTCACGCCGAGGGCGCGGGCGGTCAGGGCCATCTCGACGGGGAGCGCGTTGCGGCCGGACAGGGAGATGATCACCAGGGCGTCGCCGGCGCGGAGCGGGGAGCAGTTCAGGACCGCGCTCGCGAGGCCGTCCACCCGTTCCAGGGCGGAGCCCAGGGTGGCGGGCATGACGTCGACGCCCACGACCCCCGGCACGGTGAGCAGGTTCATCAGGGCCAGCCCGCCGGCCCGGTAGACCAGGTCCTGCGCGGCGAGCGAGGAGTGCCCGGCGCCGAAGGCGAAGAGGCGCCCCCCGGCGGCGACGGTGTCGGCGAGCAGTTCGCCGGCCGCCGCGACGGACTCGCCCTCCTCGTCCCGGACCCGTTCCAGCAGCCCGATCGCGGCATCGAAGAACTGCCCGGACAGCTTGCCGTCGGCGCGCGCGGAGCCCGTCTCGCCCATGCGTCATCCACCCTTCGTCGCTGTGTCGCGGATCACCGTGCGGTCTGGACCACTGGGATGTCAATACGGTCGCGAGCCTGCTCGTCACCGCTCGGTTACACCGGCGCGGCACGCTTGTCAGTGGTATCCGGCAGAATTGAGGCCAGGGCCAGCGCACGCGCCGGGAAGCTGTCGTGCTTCCGGCAGATCTCATCAAGGGGCACGTATGTCCGGACTGATCGACACCACGGAGATGTATCTCCGCACCATCCTCGAGCTGGAGGAGGAAGGTGTGGTCCCCATGCGCGCCCGGATCGCCGAGCGGCTGGACCAGAGCGGGCCCACGGTCAGCCAGACCGTGGCGCGGATGGAGCGTGACGGCCTGGTGTCCGTCGCCACCGACCGCCACCTGGAGCTGACGGACGAGGGCCGCCGCCTGGCCACGCGCGTGATGCGCAAGCACCGCCTCGCGGAGTGTCTGCTGGTCGATGTGATCGGCCTGGAGTGGGAGCAGGTCCACGCGGAGGCGTGTCGCTGGGAGCATGTGATGAGCGAGGCGGTGGAGCGCCGGGTGCTCGAGCTGCTGCGCCACCCGACCGAGTCGCCGTACGGCAATCCGATCCCGGGCCTTGAGGAGCTGGGCGAGAAGGACGGCGCCGACCCCTTCCTGGACGAGGGCATGGTGTCGCTGGCCGAGCTGGACCCGGGTCTCGACGGCAAGACGGTCGTCGTACGCCGTATCGGCGAGCCGATCCAGACGGACGCGCAGCTGATGTACACGCTGCGCCGCGCGGGTGTGCAGCCCGGTTCGGTGGTGAGCGTGACGGAGTCGGCCGGCGGGGTGCTGGTGGGCAGCGGTGGTGAGGCGGCCGAGCTGGAGTCGGACGTCGCCTCGCATGTGTTCGTGGCCAAGCGCTGAGCTCAACTTCCCGGTTGTGCGGGGTAGTTGTGGTCTGTCCGGGACTGGTGCCCGGTGTCGTACAGGGCTCGTCGATCCGAGATTCACTGTGCGGAATCGCAGCGCTTCGACGCTTCCCGTGCGAGGCTGTCGCGTGAGGCATATGACCTGAGGGGGCGGGCGGATGTGCCGTAGATGTGGGGATGGCCCCGGCACCTTTCGGCGCCGGGGCCTGTCCTCCCCTGTGCTGACCCGGAGCCCCGAGCTCTCAGGGTCATTCCCCTCGGACCGGTTTCCCCGAGCGGTCCGCCTCCCGCTGAAGATCTCCCCTCGGCGGCGGCGATCATTCCTTGAGTGCGGTCACTCGAACGAGGGGTGTTGCCGCGCGAGAACCCATTTTCGAATACAAGTTCGATAGTGTGAGGGTGACGGGGCGCGCGGGGCGTGCGCTGCACAGATGTACGACATGACAGCGGCAGACAGGACAGACACCACAGGCACGGCAGGCCAAGGGGGGTGCCAATGGCGCGGCGCATCGACGTGACCGGGGCGGGCGGCGTACGTCTCGCGGCCTGGGAGTTCGGCGATCCTCCCAAGACCGACCCCCATGAACCCCCGGAGAAACGATCACCCGGGGTCCTCTTACTCCACGGCCTGATGGGCCGTGCCTCCCACTGGGCGTCCACCGCCCGCTGGCTCTCCGAGCGGTACCGGGCCGTCGCGCTCGACCAGCGCGGTCACGGCCAGAGCGACAAGCCCCCTCGGGCCGCCTTCACCCGTGACGCGTACGTCGAGGACGCCGAGGCCGCCCTCGAACAGCTGGACCTCGCCCCCGTCGTCCTCATCGGCCACGCGATGGGCGCCCTGACCGCCTGGCAGCTCGCCGCCCGCCGCCCCGACCTGGTCCGCGGAGTGATCATCTGCGACATGCGGGCCTCCGCCCTCGGCGCCGCCTCGCAGCGGGAGTGGGGCGAGTGGTTCAAGGCCTGGCCGGTCCCCTTCGCCACCCTCGCCGACGTACGCAAGTGGTTCGGCGAGGACGACCCCTGGGTCGAGCGGCCCAACCCGGCGCGCGGCGAGTTCTACGCCGAGGTGATGGCCGAGTCCCCCGACGGCTGGCGCCCCGTCTTCGAGCCCGAGCAGATGCTCCAGTCCCGTGAGACCTGGGTCTACGACGCCCACTGGGAGGAACTCACCCAGGTCAGGTGTCCCGCCCTGGTCGTCCGCGGCCTCGACGGCGAGCTGGGCCGCGCGGAGGCCCAGGAGATGGTCCGCGTCCTGCCCCGCGGCGAGTACGCCGAGGTCGCCGACGCCGGCCACCTCGTCCACTACGACCAGCCGGAGGCCTGGCGGGCCGCGATAGAGCCGTTCCTGGACGGACTCGGTCCGGGTGGCCTGAGCGGCTCCACCCCTGGCTGACGCACGGCGAGACCCCCGGCGAACCACGTCCGCCGGGGGCCGTGCAGGCTCAGCGCACGTCGACGTAGTCGCCGCCCGCCGTGGCGGTCGCCGTCGTGGCGCTGCCCGTGAAGCTGTAGCGCCAGTAGCCGTCGGTGGTGGCCTTGACCGTGGTCTTCAGGTTCCCGGTGCTGTTCGTCGTGACCGTCTTGACGGTCGTGTACGTGCTCGCGCCCTTCTTGCGGAACTGGAGCCGCACCTTCTGCCCCGCGTATCCGTGGAAGCCCCCGAGGGTCTCCCAGTCGGCCCGGGAGAGCTTCCCGGTGACGGTGAGGGTCTTGTTCTTCGCGACGGGCTCCGGCGAGGCGTTGACCGTCAGGGCCGCGTCCCGCAGCACCGGCACCGACCTCACCGCGTGCCGGTCGGTGAACCCGCTGCCGTCCCCGGACTCGGCCCAGGCGGCCGTGTTCCAGGTGCCCGCGAGGGCGTTGCGCCCGAAGGCCCAGCGGGGCTGGATGTAGGCGAACTCGGCCGTGCAGGTCGCCGTCGTCGCGTCGACCTTGGTGCAGGACGCGGGCCAGGTGGCGTAGAGCACCGCGCTCGGGGCGTCGTAGGACCCCTTGTACAGGTACATGTCGCCGCCCGCGATGCCGGACGGGTCGGTGGCGGTGAACTTCGCGGTGAACTCCTGGAGCGGCTGGTCGTCGAGCCGGACCGGCTTGCCGCCGTTGACGACGACGTTAGAGATCCGGGTCGAGCCGACCGTCTCGTCACCCAGCCGGGCGGGGCCCGCGAAGGCCCGCACGAGGGTGCGGCTGAGGCTGCCGCCCAGGTCGTCGACGGCCGTCACGCGCAGGGTGACGTAGGCGGCGTCGGCAGGGACCGTGTACGGCGCCGAACCGTCCGCCGCGAGCGGCAGGTCGGTCCAGGTGGTGCCGCCGTCGGTCGAGGCGGCGAGGCCGGTCACGCGCGTGTGGGCGCTGTCCGCGTCGGCGTTGCGGGTGGACGCGCTCGCGGCGACCCGCACGGTCCCGGCGGCGGCCCGGCCCGAGCCGTCGAGGCCCGAGACCTTCACCTGGGTGTCGATGAGCGGGAGCACCCGCCCGGAGACGCCCCCGAAGGTGCTGCCGGCGCGGAACGTCCAGGTGGTGCGCACGTCTGTGGCCAGCCGCGCGTACGGCACCCGGCGGTGCGTGGTCTGCTCCAGGGTGTACGACTGCTCCCGCGACGGCAGCGCCGAGGAGGTCAGCGAGTGGTAGGCGTCGATGCCGGAACCGTCGGCGTAGACGACGCCGTCCGCGCCGGTGACCCGGTACGAGGACAGCGCGCGGCCGTCGGTCCCCTGGTGTCCGTCGGCGTCGCCGAAGGCGCTTCCCTCGTCCAGGTGGAGCCGGTGGTTGTAGAGCTGCGAGCCGGTGCCCTCGCCGAGGACGGGCTGGAGCGGGGCCGCGCCCAGCGTCTCGCCCGTGCTCGTGCCGGCGGGCAGGGTGCGGGCCGGCAGGTTGAGGTACTGGTCGAAGGTGCCGTAGTCCAGGATCCGGCCGTAGGCGACGCCCGGGGTGACGTACTCCGTGACCGAACCGGCCACCGGCACCGCGTTGCCGATGTAGACGCCGGTCCACTCGCCGAAGTTGGGCACCGACTGGAGGAAGGCGGTCGTTCGGGTGCCCGGGGCGCCGATCGTGGTGACCGTCCTGGCCAGGGAGGCCTGGGCGACCTTCTTGATGGGCGAGGTCGGCACGGTGCTGGTGAAGCTGTGGGTGAGGTCGTAGCGGTAAGGGCTCGGGACGCTCGCCGAGGAGCCCTTCTTCGCCAGGACGTCATGGATGCGCAGCGAGACGCCCGGCAGGGTGAAGGGCGTGACGTACACCTTGTCGTCGCCGGACCCCGCGAAGCCCGCCAGGCCACCGCCCGGCACGGTCAGCCAGACCGCGGCCGACTGCCGGGTGGCGGTGGTGTCGTCGGTGCGGATGCCGGTCTCCTTGGCCGCCCGCTGGTCGAAGTTCACCGTCTTCGCGGCCGAGCCGACCGTGAAGGACTGTGTGAGCAGGTAGCTCGGCTGCTGCCAGTCGACGTGCAGCGCCACGGCGAAGTAGTCGCCCGGCGGCAGCTTGACGGTGGAGGTCGGCCCGCGCCCGTCGCTGTTGACCGGGTACGACGTCCAGTTCGTGCGGTCCCAGACGTAGAACAGCTTGCTCGCCACGTAGTCCGCGTGCGTGATCGTCAGCTTGACGGAGTACGTCCCCGCGGCGGCGGTCGTGGTCGCGGCCGTCGCAGCGGTGGCGGTGGCCGGCTTCACCGCGAGGCTCGCCGGCTCCCGGTCCGCCGCGCGCTCGGCGCTCGGCCGCACGGAGACCCGGCCGTCGAGCGACGCGAACGAGTAGCGGGTCCGCTCCGCGCGGTCCGCGGCGGTGATGTGCAGGTTCCGGCCGCCGACCAGGTCGACGCGGTCACCGTTGCCCAACTCGACGCCCTCAGCGCCCTGTTGAGCGTGCACCGTCCCTGTGCCGGCGTGCACCGGAGTGGTCCCGGCCTGCCCCGGAGCCGCCCCGGCCGAAGGCGCGAGCAGCACGGACGCGGTCAGTACCGCCCCGCACAGCGCAGCCCCGACGGATCTTCGAACACCGTTCATGAATCAATCCCCTTGCCCCTGAATCCCCTGATCCCCCGTGCGACCTACCCGGGTCCACACCTCACAGGAGTCGCACAGTGCACTCTAGACAAGGGGTCCGACACCGGCCCCGGCCACCCACCCCGACGATCCGTCAGCCCTTGCTGACCGCCATCAGGATCTCCGGCAGCCGCCGTGCCGTCCGCGGCGCCGCCAGCCGCAGCCCCGCGAGCGTGATCACCGCCCCGTAGACCGCGCCCACCGGCAGCAGCACCCAGCTCCACTCGTCGCCGCCCGCGCTGACGTTGGCCCAGATCGCCAGGGCGATCACCGGAGCGCACAGCAGCGCGGCCGAGACCATCCCGCCGACGACGGCGGCCGCGGCGAGTCCGGACTGCCCCGGGGCCACGTTCTTGTAGCCCTCCTGCGGAATCGAGTACGGGAAGCGTGCCGACGTCCACGCCCCGGTCGCCAGCATCGCCCCGAGCAGCGCGAAGGACATGCCGAGCACCTCGGGCAGCTTCGGCCAGTCGCCGATCAGCGCGGTGGTCACCACGGTGACGAGCGTGGCGTAGGGCAGGGTGATCACCAGCAACGCCAGTGCACGCGCGCGTAGTTCGACATAGGCGTCCCGCGTGGAGGAAATGGTCAGCGCGACCATCCAGAACGCGGAGGTGTCCTGCCCGAACTGGTTGTACATCTGCACACCGAGCATCCCGGCGGCGAAGCAGGAGAAGTAGATCGAGCCCGTGCCCTGCACCGCGTTGAACACCGGCACGATCAGACCGATGGCCAGCGAAGTCACCCACGCTGCCTTGGTCTTGGGGTCGCGCCACACATAGCGCAGGCTGCGCTCCATCACGGTGCCGGTGCGGCCGCCGGGCAGCAGCCGCGCGAGCCCGGTTGAGCCCCGCTCCCGGGAGGCCCCTTGGGAGGACGGCAGCGTGGAGCCGTCGGGCGAGGTCATCAGCCGGGTGAGATGACGCGACCAGAGGGCGAGAACGCCCGCCAACGCGACTGCGGACAGGGCGAGTTGCAGTACGGCGACCCCGTACGCCCCCTCGCTCGCCGAGCCGACCGCCCCGATCGCGGAGGCGGGCGGGATCCACTCCAGCACGCCGGCCGGTCCGTCCAGCTGCCCGAGTCCACCCGAACCCAGCCGCTGCGCACCGAAGTTCACGACCTGCGCCCCGACGGCGACGACCAGTCCGCTCAGCACCGCCAGATCACGGCCCTTGCGACTGCTCAGCAGCCGGAGGTTGGCCACCGCGACCGCCCGCGCGAGGGCCACGCAGACCAGCAGCGCGAGCGGGACGGCGACCGCGGAGAGGACGTACGCCACCATTCCGTGCGCGACGGCGACCACGGACCCGACGAGCAGGCTGAGCGTGAACACCGGCCCGATGCCGACCAGGGAGGCCACAAGCAGCGCCCGCACCAGGGGCCGGGGGCGCAGCGGCAGCATCACCAGCCGGGTGGGGTCGAGGGTCTCGTCGCCGCCGGGGAAGAACAGCGGCATCACGGCCCAGCCGACCGCGAGGACGGCGATGAGCGGGACGACGACGGAGTCCGCGTGCTCGTTGCCGCGCAGCACGACCAGCCCGATCAGCTGGAGGACCGAGAAGAGCAGCACGGCGACGGCCGAGCCGATGTAGGCGGCCCGCCGCCCACCGGACTGCCGCAGACCGTTCCGGAGCAGCGACAGCTTCAGCCGTACGACGACCGGGGTGACGTCCTGCGTCGCCGGGCCCGGCGCGACCCCGGCCGCAGAGGCGGACGCCGTCATCGGGCCCCGCCGCCCAGCCAGTCCAGGTTCGCCCCGGCGTCCTGCGCCTGTGCGCCCACGAGTTCGAGGAACGCGCGCTGGAGGGAGGGCGCCGCACCGCGCACCTCGTCGAGCGGACCGTGCGCGCGGATGCGACCGGCGGCCATGACGGCCACCCAGTCGCACAGGGACTCCACGAGCTCCATCACATGCGAGGAGAAGACGACGGTGGCGCCGGAGCCGGTGTACCGCTCCAGCACGCCCCGGATGGTCTGCGCGGAGACCGGATCGACGCCCTCGAAGGGCTCGTCGAGGAACAGCACCTCGGGATTGTGGAGCAGGGCGGCCGCGAGCCCGATCTTCTTGCGCATCCCGGTCGAGTAGTCGACGACCAGCTTGTGCTGGGCCCCCGCGAGATCCAGCACGTCGAGCAGTTGCGAGGCCCGCCGGTCGACCTCGCCCCCGGGCAGCCCCCGCAACCGCCCGGAGTAGGCGAGCAGTTCCCGCCCGGAGAGCCGCTCGAACAGCCGCAGCCCCTCGGGCAGCACCCCGATCCGGGCCTTCACCGCCACCGGGTCCCGCCACACGTCGTGCCCGGCCACACAGACGGATCCCTGATCGGGCCGCAGCAGCCCGGTCACCATGGAGAGCGTGGTGGTCTTCCCGGCTCCGTTGGGCCCGACGAGCCCGATGAACTTCCCCGCGGGCAGCTCCAGATCAATGCCGGCAACCGCTACCTGCTGCCCGAACCGCTTCCAGAGCCCCCGCACACGCACAGCCGACGTCATGAACGCCCACTCTAGGGGGGCACCTCACCTGTCCCGGCCGCACGCATAGGCGAGCGGCGAGATCAGCTCCTCGGCGTCCGGCAGCCACCGGTTCGCCGCGGTGGGCCGACAGGCCCACTGCACCGCCCCGGAGGAGCCGTACCGGGTCGGGGGCGCCGCGACGAACGACCCCTCGCCCAGCACCACGAGGTCGAGCGAGGTGGGAGCCCATCCCAGCCTGCGCACGAGATCCGGCACCTTCGCGGAGGCACCCGGCAGCACGAAGAAGTGCATCCGGCGATCGGGCGTCAACGTCACCGGACCGAGCGTCAACTCCATGCGCTCCATGCGGGCCAGCGCGAGGAACCCCGCCGTGTCCCGCACCGAGATCGAGTCGAACGTCCGTCCCGTCGGCAGCAGGATGGAAGCCGTCGGCTGCTTCTGCCACATCCGGCGCGCGACGGTCGCACTGCCCGTGGCCTGCGTCGCCCAGTCCTCCCGCGAGGGATGCGCCCCCGGGGCGGCGCACGCGGTGTCACCGCAGGAGCAGCGCTGCACCCCGTCGACGGCTTCCAGCCAGGTGCCGGGAAAGACGTCCCAGTGGCGCTCCTCGGCGTATCGTACGGCTGTCTCCAGCAGCGATTCCCCGCGCTGCTGCGGAATCTGAGCGGCCTCGGGGCCCGCGATCGTCTCTTCCACGCTCAACACAACTCCCGCGCCCACCTCGGGTTACGGCTGTAGCGCGCGCGGGGGAGGAGCATTGATTCGGCATCTGGGGCGCATGGATGCACGTGTGGGGGCGCGCGGGAGGGCCCGGGGCGTGAGCTGGGTAGCCACGAGAGGGGCAGGCTTCCGCCTTTACCCCGGCAATCCTCGCATGCCTCGCATTTTAGCTGTCTCAGCGGGGCATTGATCTTCACGGCCGGATCTTTTCGTTCACACCGACGAGGTCCGGGAGTGGAAGACACGTCAACTCGGTGCGTGGGCAGGCACCGCAGCCACAGGGGGTACGCCATGGCCGCAAGGCCACTCGTCGCGCGGCAGCCGAACGAACGACTGCAGGCGCTCATCCAGGAGGCGGGGTGCTCGAACGCCGGGCTCGCCCGCCGCGTCAACATGTGCGGTGCCGAGCACGGCCTCGACCTGCGCTACGACAAGACGTCCGTGGCCCGTTGGCTACGGGGACAGCAGCCGCGGGGCCGGGCGCCCGCGATCATCGCGGAGGCGCTCGGGCGCAAGCTCGGCCGGACGGTCACGATCGACGAGATCGGCATGGCCAACGGCAAGAACCTCGCCTCCGGTGTCGGCCTCCAGTTCTCGCCGACGGTACTGGGCGCCATCGAGCAGGTGTGTGAGCTGTGGCGCAGTGACGTGGGCCGCCGGGACTTCCTGTCCGGCTCCTCGGTCGCCGCGTCCGCGCTGGTCGAGCCCAGCCGGGACTGGCTGATCTCCTCGCCCGACTCACAGGTGGCCCGCCAGGCGGGCCCGCGCGTGGGCCAGTCCGACGTGGCGGCCGTGCGCGCGATGACCCAGGCCCTCGTCGACCTCGACCACCAGTACGGCAGCGGGCATGTGCGCCCGGTCGTCGTGCACTACCTCAACAGCGTGGTCTCCGGGCTGCTCGCGGGGTCGTACCGGGAGGCCGTCGGGCGCGATCTGTTCGCCGCGGTGGCCCGACTCACCGAGCTCGCCGGATACATGGCGATCGACACCGGTCAACCGGGCCTGGCCCAGCGGTACTACATCCAGGCACTGCGGCTCGCGCAGGCGGCCGGCGACCGCGGGTACGGCGGCTATGTGCTCGCCGCGTCCATGAGCCACCTCGCCGCGCAGCTCGGGAACCCGCGCGAGATCGCCCAGTTGGCGCGGGCGGCGCAGGAAGGGGCACGGGGGCGGGTGACTCCGCGCGCGGAGGCGATGTTCCACGCGGCGGAGGCCCGCGGGCACGCGCTGATGGGCGACGCGCGGGCCACCCAGGTCGCGTCGGGGCGGGCGGTGAGCGCGCTGGAGGCGGCGGACCCCTCCTCCGGTGACGACCCGGCGTGGATCGCGCACTTCGACGAGGCCTATCTGGCCGACGAGTTGGCGCACTGCCACCGCGACCTCGGTCAGGCCGACGCGGCGGCCCGGTGCGCACAGGAGTCCCTGGACGGCCTTCCGGAGAACAAGGCGCGCCGCCGGGCCATCGGGTACGTCCTGCTCGCCACCGCGCAGGTGCAGCAGCGCGAGATCGAGCAGGCCTGCAACACCGGCCTGAAAGCGGTGGAGTTGCTGGAGACCGTCCGCTCCAACCGGGGCGCGGAGTACCTCGACGACTTCCAGCAGCGCCTGGAGCCGTTCCGGGACGAGGCCGTCGTCAGGGAGTTCGGGGCCCGCCTCGACCTTCAGGCAGCCGCCTAAGGGAGGCCGCGCAGGAGAGACGTATACAGCGGACACGAGCCCGGAACTGTCACGGGATCTCCCGGGATTTGTTACCGCGGTCACAGCGGCGCAGGTCACGACCTGTGCTACGTGGCACCGGGCTCGGCGGACCCGGTAGCGTGAGCCGACGATTCCGAAGTTCCCCCATAAGTAGGAGTCCCGGTGACGCAGAGTGGACAGGGCGAGCAGCCCTCGGCGCGCGAAGCGCGCGAAGGCATCGTGCTGCCCTCCGACGGCGGGGAACCCCTGCTGCCGGGACAGACGGGTGGCTACGGCACCCCGCAACCCGGTTACGGCACCCCGCCGCAGGGCGGCTACGGAAGCCCGCCGCAACCCGGCTACGGGGCCCCGCAGCAGGACGGTTACGGCGGCTCTCCGCAGGCGGACCCGTCCCGTCCGGCGCCCGACCCGGCGTACGGCGGGCCCTCCGCCGGCCCCGCCTACGCCCAGCCGCCCGGCGGTCAGGCCTGGGGCACCCCGTGGGGCCCCGACCAGCAGCAGAGCCAGGCCCAGCCGCCCGCCCAGGACTGGTCGCAGCCGCCCACCCAGACCTGGGGCGTCCCGCAGCAGCCCCCGGGCACCCCGCAGCAGCCGGGCGGCATACCGCCGCAGTCCCAGCCGCTGCCGCCCCCGCAGCAGCCCGCTCCGGGCTACGACACCAACGAGCCCACCTCCTACTACCTCCCGCCGGTCGGCGGGCCCCTCCCGTCGGCGCCCGCCGCGCAGTCCCAGCCGCTGCCCCCGCAGCAGGGCCAGGTAGCGCCCTACGAGGCCCCCGGGGCCGCGCCCGCACCACAGCAGCCCGCGCCCGGCTACCAGACCGACGAGCCGACGTCTTACTACCTCCCGCCGGTCGGCCAGCCCCTCCCGTCGGCCTCCGGCACGCCCGCCTCCGCGCCCCTGCCGCCCGTCGACGAGGGCGCCACGCAGGTCATCCCGCCGATCCCGGCCGCCGCCGACGAGGGCGCCACCCAGTTCATCCCGCCGGTGCACCCCGGCGCCCTCCCGCCCGAGGCGGGGCAGCACCCACAGGCCGGCTACGGCGCGCAGGCCGGGTACGGCCCCGACGCCCAGGCCACCCAGTTCATCGCGCCCGTGCCGGGTCAGGCCGCGGGGGGCGACCGGCAGCCGCCCTCCGACTTCGACAACCTCTTCCGCGGCCAGGGCGCCGACGGCGGCGCCGCGTCCACCCAGCAGATGCCGCGCTTCACCCCACCCGAGGCCGTGCCCCCCGCCTACGGCGCCCCGCAGCCGTCGTACGGCGCCCCGCAGCCGCCGTACGTCCCGCCGGGCGGTGACGGGTACGACGACGGCGGTCGCGGCGGCCGTGGGCGCTCGCGGGTGCCGGTCCTGGCCGCCGTGGGCGTCGGCATCGTCGTGCTCGGCATCGGCGCGGGCGCGCTGCTCGCCGGGGGCGGCGGCGGTGACGGGGGCGACAAGAACCAGACCGTGTCGGCGACGGCTCCGGCGACCGGGGGATCGTCCTCGCCGGCCGCCGACCCGGCGAAGGCGCAGGCCGTCGAGCTGGACAAGCTGCTCGCCGACAGCGGCAACAGCCGTTCCTCGGTGATCAACGCGGTCGCGAACGTGAAGTCCTGCAAGAACCTCGGCCAGGCCGCCCAGGACCTGCGGGCGGCGGCGGGTCAGCGCACCGAGCTGGTGACCCGCCTGGGCGGCCTCTCGGTCGACCAGCTGCCGAGCCACGCCGAGCTGACCGAGGCCCTCACCAAGGCCTGGCGGGCGTCGGCGTCCGCCGACAACCACTACGCGGCCTGGGCCGACCAGGCGGCCGGCAAGAAGGGCTGCAAGAAGGGTCAGGCCCGCACCACGGGCCAGACCGCGGCCGGCAACCGGGACAGCGGCACCGCCAGCACCGAGAAGGCCAGGGCGGCCCGGCTGTGGAACGCCATCGCGAAGAAGTACAGCCTGACGGAGCGCTCGGCGACCCAGCTGTGAACGGACGGGCGGGGGCGCCTTCCGCACCCCCGCCCGTCGGTCGCTTCCGTCGCGTCGGTCGCGTCAGTCGATGTCGGCGTTCCTGAGGGTCTGCGTCACGTCGGTGAAGCCCTTGCGGGCCGCGACGAGCTGCCCCTGGCGGACGACCTGGAGGGTCACGTTGGCGTTGACCATGCGCGGGAAGCCCACCGAGGCGAGGTGGTTCGTGGAGGCCCAGGTGTCCCGGGGCCACTGGAGGGTCGGCGTCAGCCCGCCCGTCGGTATCTTCAGGCCGTCGTTGAGGACGCCCCGCACGCTGTCGGCGGACACCTCGCCGCCACCGAGCGACTCGACGGCCTTCCTGAACACCGTGTAGGCGATCCAGGTGGTCTGCACGCCCGCGTCCGCCGAGTCGATGCGGTTGTCGCCGAAGGCCTCCTTGTTGATGACCTTCTTCATCGCGTCCCAGCGGGCGTCGCTCTCCACCGGGTACCAGCCGGTGATGTACGACCCCTCGTAGGGCCCCGAGGCGCCGCCGGACGCGTCGATCTCCGTCTGGTCGACGCTGCCCATCGCCATGGCCGTGCGCACCCGCGGGTACTCGGCGCGGGCGCGCCGGAAGGAGTCCATGAAGGTGCTGGTCCGATCGCCCAGCGCGGGCACCACGCACCCCTGCTTGCCCGCCCCGGCACCCGAGCCGCCCGAGGCCGCGGAACCGGCCGTCGCGCCGTCGAGCGCCTTGACGGACTGCGACGAGTACTCGCTGGCGTCGTCCGCCGCCCGCACGTCGCTCGCGGCCCGGTGGCCACCGGTGGTCAGCCCGGAGTCGAGGAGCACGGGCAGCTCGTCGCCCGCGATGGTGTCGGGCCGTACGAGGGTGACGTCGCCGCAGTCCCGGGCGAGCTCCTTGCCGAGACCGGCCAGCAGGGTGGGCTGGCCGCCGTTGACGGGATAGGAGAGCGGGCTGGTGAACTCGGCGTTGGTCACGCCGTAGCCGCCGATGTAGGGGATGCCCGCGCCCTCCAGGGGCGGGAAGAAGGAGTCGGCGTACTGGCTGTAGGAGCCGACGACCGCGACGACGTTCTCCTTGACCGCGCGCCGGGCGCACTTCGCGGCGGACACGCCGTCGTTGTTGTCGTTGCAGGTCAGGACGGTGAGCTTATGGCCGTTGATGCCGCCCGAGGCGTTGATCCAGCGGGCGTAGGCCTGGGCGAAGGCGGGCATGCCGGGTTTGTTGGTCGCCTCGGTGCCCGAGGGGGCCCAGGTCATGACCTTGATCGAGCCGTCCCCGGAACCCCCCGTGGTACCGGGGACGACCCCGCAACCGGCGGCGAGGGCGGCACACGCCGCGAGCGCCCCCGCCGCGAGGGCGGCTCTGACGGGTCGGTGGTGCCGGGAGAGGAAGGTGCTGCGGATGCGTCGCCTGCCGGTCATGGACCTACACGCTTCCGTCACACCGCCAACTCGGGAGTGACCCTCGGTCAACGAACGGTGACGTAAAGGTGAACAGCGGGGGCCTGTGGGGCACGTTCGGGCGAGAACGTACGATCGGTGACCGTGCAAGGTTCGGAGAACTCTTCCCGTCGCGGCCGTCGCTCCTCCACCATGGGCGGCATGCCACTGAACGACATGCCGTGGTGGCGCTGGCGCAGCAATGTGCGCTCCGCGCTGCACATGCTCTCCGACCCCACGTTCCAGCAGAACGTCTGGCTGACCGGTGTCGAGGGGTACGGGGACGTCACCGACGCCGTGTACCGCCTCGTCGAGGACACCTGGCTGGACAACTGGTCCGCCGAGAAGTACGTCGGCACGATCTTCCGGGACTCCCAGGAGGCGGCCCTCGTCGACACCGCCGTCCTGCGCGTCCTGCGGATCATGCACCAGGTCGGTCCGGATGCCCCCGTCTCCGTGTACATGGAGAACCCGGGGTGGCCGGACGCCGTGCGGGCGGCGCGGGACGCGCACGTGCGGATGGCGATGGCCGACGGGGAGGACCCGGACGCCCCGCCGCGCACGCTCCAGGTGCTCCAGATCATGACCCGGTCCGCGTGACGGACGCGGTCCCGGCCGCGGCGGTGGATATGCGACCCTGTCCTGCATGAACGCGCAGTCCCCCCGAGCCGAGGCCCCGGCCGACCAGTACGTGCTGACCCTGTCCTGCCCCGACAGGAAGGGCATCGTGCACGCCGTGTCGAGCTACCTCTTCATGACCGGCTGCAACATCGAGGACAGCCAGCAGTTCGGCGACCACGACACGGGTCTGTTCTTCATGCGCGTCCACTTCTCGGCGGAGGCGCCGGTCACCGTGGACAAGCTGCGGGCGTCCTTCGCGGCGATCGGTGACTCCTTCCACATGGACTGGCAGATCCACCGGGCCGAGGACCGGATGCGGGTCGTGCTCATGGTCAGCAGGTTCGGGCACTGCCTGAACGACCTGCTGTTCCGCGCGCGGATCGGAGCCCTTCCGGTGGACATCGCCGCGGTGGTGTCCAACCACACCGACTTCGCCGAGCTCGTGGGGTCGTACGACATTCCCTTCCACCACATTCCGGTGACGCGGGAGAACAAGGCCGAGGCGGAGGCGCGGCTGCTGGAGCTGGTGCGGGAGCAGGACGTCGAGCTGGTCGTGCTCGCCCGGTACATGCAGGTCCTGTCGGACGACCTGTGCAAGCAGCTGAGCGGGCGGATCATCAACATCCACCACTCGTTCCTGCCGAGCTTCAAGGGTGCGAAGCCTTATCACCAGGCTCATGCGCGGGGTGTGAAGCTGATCGGGGCGACGGCGCACTATGTGACCGCCGACCTCGACGAGGGGCCGATCATCGAGCAGGAGGTCGAGCGGGTGGGGCATGGCGTGACGCCGGACCAGCTGGTCGCGATCGGGCGGGACGTGGAGTGCCAGGCGCTGGCGCGGGCGGTGAAGTGGCATGCGGAGCGGCGGATCCTGCTGAACGGTCGGCGGACGGTGGTGTTCGCCTAGGAACTCGGGGCTGGTTGTCGTGGGGCGGCTGCGGGTCGTTTGTGGCTGGTCGCGCAGTTCCCCGCGCCCCTAAAAGAGCTCAGCTGGACGCGCCTTCAGGGGCGCGGGGAACTGCGCGGCCAGCCCCCACTCACCTGCTGTCGGCCCGAAAGCGCAACCCGTCCCTACAGACGGCTCATGCTCGCCGCCGCGTACAGGACGTCCCTGATCGCTTCGCGGTCACCCAGTTGCCCCGCCGCCGCCTCCGCCGGAGGTACATGGCCTGCCACCAGCTGGCAGAACTCCACGCCGTCCAGGGCCACATGGGCCACCTCGTGCTCCGCCGAACCCACCTCCGCGGGGGAGTCGAGAGGGATCAGCCACTCGCCGCCCCCATGGCCCTCGATCTCCAGCCGCAGGCTGCGGCCGGGGCGGCCGGCCGGGACCAGGTGCCTGCCGTGGGCCGGGGCCGCGAGGCCCTTCTTCCGCCGTTCCGCCAGCACCGCCGGCAGCATCCGCGCCCCCAGGTCGATCATCTTGTTGAGGTGGCGGGGGGACGGCGGGTCGTAGGGGTAGTCGACCGCCTCCGCGATGTCCTCCGCGTGGACCCAGCACTCGAAGGCGCGGTCCAGCATCGCGTCGCGCAGCGGCAGCGAGAAGTCGCCGTAGGGCACGGGGAGTTCGCCGGTGGTGCCGCCGGTGAAGGACACCGTGCGCACCAGGTCGTGGCTCTGCTCGCGCCAGGGGGTGCGCACGGAGCGGGTCGGCGGGAAGTGCGACGCGCGCCAGTACGCCTCGGTGCGGCCGGCCGGGGTGGGCGCGTCCGCGGGGACCTCGCCCATGGGGTCGTCCAGGCCCAGCGCGACCGCGACCAGGCCGTCGACCGACAGCAGGTGGGCCATGACCCCGGCGACCGTCGTACGGCGGCTCGTGGCCTCGTCGGCGTCGAACCAGCGCAGCCGCACCGGGGCGTGCCACTCGGCGTCGCCGAAGTCCTGGAGCAGGGCGTCGAGACGGGCGGTCTCGGCGTCGTACGGCGTCGCCCACTTGGGGATCGGGATGCGCGGCGGGCGGCGGTCGAGGCAGCCGTCGAGGACGCGGGTGCGCAGACCGGGGTCCAGGTCGAGGCTCTCCGGGCGCTGGAGCAGCCCGACCGCGCCGCGCAGCCGCAGTGCCTCCTCGGCGCAGGTGCCGCAGACCCCGAGGTGATCCTCCACGGCGGCCGTCTCCGCCGCGGAACACGCCGCCAGTGCCCATGCCCCGAGCAGTGACTTGAGCACGGGGTGCTCCAGGATCAGGGGGGCGGGCGGTTCGGCCGGCTCGGGCAGGGGGCGCCCGGTGTCCTCCACGGAGGCGCGGGGCAGGGGTATGCGGGGCGGGCGGTCGGGGCCGGGAACGCCGGGACCGTCACCGCCGCCGGGCAGACCGGGGCCGCCCCGGCCGTCACGGTCGCCGGGCATGCCGGGCGAGCCGTGGCCGCCGCCGGGCGCACCCGGGGCGAGGGGGTCGCCGTCCCGCTCGGGGGTGCCGTCGGGGTCGCCGGTGCCGTCGCTTCCGTTCCCGCGGCCGCCCGTGTGGCCGGTGCCGCCCGGAACCTGGCCCTCGTCACCGTCGCGCGGGTCGTCGTACGCCTCGAAACGGTCGCTCACGCCGCGCCCCCGTATCCCGGCGGGGACCCCGGCGCTCCGGAGTCGTGGGCGGTGGACAGGAGTTGCAGGCCGAGGCGCAGACGGCGCCGGGCCTCGTCCTCGGTGATGCTGAGGTCGGCGGCGGCCTGGCGGTAGTCGCGGCGCTGGAAGTAGGCCAGCTCCAGGGCGGCCCGCAGCGGGGTGGGCATGGCCTGGACGATGTAGTCGGCGCGGGCGGCGACGGAGGCGCGGTGCACCTTGCGCTCCAGCTCCTCGGTGTCGGCGACCGCGCCCTCACCGCCCTGGGTGAGCGCGGCGGTCTCGGTGGCGCGCAGCCGCTGCACGGCCAGGCGGTGGGTCAGTCCGGCGACCCAGGAGCGCAGGGGGCCCTGCTGGGGGTCGTAGGTCTCGGGGTGTTCCCAGACGTGGGCGAAGACGTCCCGGGTGATGCCGTCGGCTGCGTGTTCGTCTCCGAGCACGCGGTGGGCGAGACCGTGCACAAGCGAAGCGAAACGGTCGTAGAGCTCGCCGAGGGCGGCCGCCTCACCGCGTGCGAGCCGCTGCTGCATCTTGCGGTCCCAGCGGGGCGGTGCGTCCTTCTTCGCCATACGGCCCCCTCACCCTGGAAGTGCCCGAGTCAAGCCTGCGCCCACCGTCTCCTCGAATGTAGTCGGCACCCCCGACGGCGCACGCCCCTTTGTTCCAATGCGCGCCCCCCGAGGGCCCGCGAGTGGTAGTGGACCTTGCCTACCCCTTCCCTCTCTGATCAGACACGATCGAACAGGATCGAAGTCGACTAAAACAAGCCTCTTTCGAACGTTTCCCGTTTCTCGGTCTGTGTTTCAGGGAACGGCCGCTGGGCAGCCGCGCTCCAAGGAAGCGAAGGAAAGGCTTCCGGTTGCTTTCCGGCGAAGGAAGGGCATGGTGGTGGCGTTCAAGGTGACCGGCGACGAGCAGGGCGAGTGGGCCGTGCTCCGTGTGTCGGGCGAGCTGGACCTGGTGACCTCACCGGTGCTCCGCCAGCGCGTCCACGACGTGGTGGCCGAGGGCCGTCACAGTCTCGTCCTCGACCTCTCCGACGTGTATTTCTGCGACTCCAGCGGGGTCGGCGTGCTCATCGCCTCCCGTCGGCTGATCCGCTCCTGCGGGGGTGACCTGCGGCTGATCCTGCCCGCCCAGGGCGCCGCCGACGGCTCCCACGTCAATCGCGTCCTCGGGGCGCTGGGCGTGCGCCGGCTGTTCGAGGTCCATCCGGACGTCGACTCGGCGACCGACGAGGAGGCGGGACCACTGTCGGCATAGGCCTCGCCTCTGCCACACCTTTGTCCCGAAATTCCCCCGGTCTTGGCACAAGCGCCGCCTTCCGGCCCCCGGGGCGCCGCTCGCGTCGTACGCTCCGTGCGAGATGCACCCGATGTGATGTGAGGCGGTCCGAAGAATCATGGTCAGCAGCGAGTACGAGCGCAGGATCGCCGGCCGGTTCCTCACCTTCGACCAGGACGGCAACGGCTACATCGACCGCGAGGACTTCAACGTGGCGGCCAAGGCGCTGCTCGCGGAGTTCGGCACCACGGCACGCTCCGACAAGGGGCAGGCGCTGTACGCCGGCGCGGAGGCGTTCTGGCAGGGCATGGCGGGGATCGCGGACCGGGACGGCGACCAGCGGATCACCCGGGACGAGTTCGTGAACGGCGCGGTCAAGCGGCTGCGCGACAACCCGGACCGGTTCGCCGAGATCGCGCGCCCCTTCCTGCACGCGGCGATCGACGTGGCCGACCAGGACGGCGACGGACGCGCCACGGTGGAGGACACCGCGCGCGTGCTCAGGATCCTGGGCGTCGCCGAGGACCTCGCCCGGACGGTCGCCGCCGGCCTGGACACCGACGGCGACGGCAGGGTCGGCGAGGCCGAGATCGTCCCCGCCTTCGCCCGCTACTTCACGGTGCCCGAGTAGCGCCCGCCGATTTCACGTCCCCCGAGCAGCGCCCGCTAGGTCACCGGCCCCCCGAAGCGCTCCCGCAGCTTGTACTTGAGCACCTTCCGCAGGGTCTCGTTGCGCGGCAGGGCGGGCACCACCTCCAGTTGCTCGGGCAGCTTGTGCGTCGACAGTCCTTCCGCGCGCAGGTAGTCCGCTACGGCGTCCAGGGTCAACTCCTCGGCGCCCTCGGGCTGTTCCACCACGGCACACACGCGTTCCCCGCGCTCGGCGTCCGGCAGCCCGATCACCGCCACGTCCCCGACGGCCGGATGCGCGGCCAGCAGGTCCTCGATCTCCTTCGCCGAGATGTTCTCGCCCTTGCGGATGATCACGTCCTTGAGCCGTCCGGTGAGCACCAGATGGCCGCTGTCCTTCACGAACCCCAGGTCACCGGTGCGCAGATAGCCGTCCTCGTCGAAGGCCTCGGCGGTCTGCGCCGGATCCAGATACCCCTGGCACACCGCCTCCCCCTTCAGCCGCACCTCCCCGTCCACGATCCGCACGGACATCCCCTCCGGCGGCCGCCCCTCGGTCGTCGCGAGGTTCTCCACCGTGTCGTCCGGCGCCCCCATGGTGATCATCGGCACCTCGGTCATGCCGTACCCGTGGGTGAGCTGCACGCCCAGCTCCCGTACGACGGCGTGGTAGACCTCCGGCGGCTTGGGCGCCCCGCCCCCCGCGAGCAGCCGCAGCGTGGGAATCACCGGAACACCGGGCTGTTTGCGCTGCTCGGTGAGGAACATCGAGTAGAAGGCCGTCGAACCGCCCGCCACCGTCACCCCGTGCCTGCGGTAGCCCGCCAGCGCGTCCGGCAGCGCGAACTGCTCGAACATCACCGCCGGGAAGCCGTACAGCAGCAGCATCACGGTGTAGTCCGGGCCCGCGATGTGCGCGTACGGGAAGGCCATCGAGCCCACGTCGTCCGCCGTCAGACGCAGCGCGTGCGCGAGGCAGGAGCCGCCCGCGATCAGTGAACGGTCCGTGTGCAGCACGCCCTTGGGGTCGGAGGTGGTCCCCGAGGTCCAGTAGATCCACCGGACCGAGGTGCCGTCGGCGGGCGGGGCGGGCAGGATCGCCGGATCGCCGTCCGGGAGGTCGTCGTACGCCTCGAAGATGCCCTTGGCGCCGAGCCGCCGGGCCATCTCGGTGTGGTCGAAGCCGCGCCAGACGCCCGGCACCGCGAAGAACTCCGCCTTCGACTCCCTCAGGGCGAAGCCGACTTCACGGTCCCGGTAGAAGGGGATGACCGGCGACTGCACCGCGCCCAGGCGGGCGAGCGCGAAGGAGAGCAGGGCCGTCTCGATGCGGGTGGGCAGCTGCCAGGCGACGACCGTGCCGGGGCGTACGCCCCTGTCGTACAGGCCCGCCGCCACGCGCTCGGCACGCGCGCGAAGTTCGCCGAAGGTGAGCGTGCGGTCGTCCTGGAGGAGGACCGGGCGGTCGGGGGTCAGTTCGGCGCGGCGGGCGACCAGCTCCCACAGGGTGCGGGACGCGCTGAGCGCGTGGGCGGTGTCGGTCACGGCGGCCCCCTTGTGCGGTGACAGATCTGACGGGCAGTCAGATCGTGGGCAGAGCGTAGGGCTCCATGCCTTGTCGGTCCAGGGGTGCGGGACTTAGCCTGCCAGAATCTGACGGTTCATCAGGTAGGGACGGCTGTCATGGACCTCGCGTACACGCCGGAGGAGGAGGAGTTCCGGGCGCGGCTGCGGGAGTGGCTCGCCAAGGCGCTCCCCACCCTCCCGCCGAAGCCGTCCCCGCAGGACTGGCCCGGGCGCAGGGCGTACGACCTCGGCTGGCAGCGCATGCTCTACGACGCCGGGTACGCGCACGTGCACTGGGACGCCTCGCCGACCACGCGGTTGATCTTCCTGGAGGAGACCGAGACCGCGGGCGCGCCCTATGTGGGCGCCGGGTTCGTCGGGTTGCTGCACGCCGGGCCCACCATCGCCGCCGAAGGCACCGCCGAGCAGCGGGAACGCTGGCTGCCGCCGATCCTGCGCGGCGAGGAGGTCTGGTGCCAGGGGTTCAGCGAACCGGACGCCGGCAGCGACCTCGCCTCCCTGCGCACACGCGCGCGCAGGGACGGCGACGACTACGTGGTGACCGGGTCCAAGATCTGGACCTCGCACGCCGAAGTGGCCGACTGGTGCGAGCTGTTGGTGCGGACCGATCCGGCGGCACCGAAGCATCGGGGGATCAGCTGGCTGGCCATGCCGATGTCCTCGCCCGGTGTCGTGGTGCGGCCCCTGCGGACGCTCGCCGGGTCCACCGAGTTCGCCGAGGTGTTCCTCGACGACGTGCGGGTGCCGGTGGCGAACCGGGTGGGCGAGGAGAACGACGGGTGGCGCGTGACCATGGTGACGCTGTCCTTCGAGCGCGGGACGGCGTTCGTGGGAGAGGTGGTCGCCTGTCGGCGGGTGCTGCGGGCCGTTGCCGTGGAGGCTCGGGACAACGGGTGCTGGGACGACCCCGTGGTGCGGCGTCGGTTGGGGCGGTTGAACGCGGAGTTCCGGGCGTTGTGGCGGCTCACGCAGTGGAACGTGAGTGAGGCGGAGGGGAGTGGGGGGGTGCCGGGGGTGGGGGGTTCCGTCTTCAAGCTTCGGTACTCGCATGCGCGGCAGGAGTTGTACGAGGTGGCCGCGGAGGTGTTGGGGGTGGGGGCGCTGGATCTTGAGCGTGAGTGGGTGCTGGAGCGGTTGTCGTCGTTGTCCTACACGATCGCGGCGGGGACGTCTCAGATTCAGCGGAACATTGTGGCTGAGCGGGTTCTGGGGTTGCCGAAGGGGCGGTGAGTGCGGCGTGCGGTGGTTTGGCGAGTGCGGGCCGGTGGGGGCTGGTCGCGCAGTTCCCCGCGCCCCTGGGTGGGTTACCGCAGCCCTCGTCGAGAAGATGGGGGCGTGACATGCGGTTTCAACTGACCGGTGATCAGGTGGCGTTGCGGGACGGTGTACGGGGGTTGCTTGCCCGTCGGTTCGGTGGTGCGGCGCTGCGGGATGCCGCGGATGCTCCCGGGCTCGACCGTGGGCTGTGGCGGGAGCTGGGGGCCGCCGGGTTCTTCTCGCTGCGGGTGCCCGAGGCGGACGGTGGGGTCGGACTCGGGTTGCCGGAGGCCGTGTTGGCCTTCGAGGAGGCCGGACGGGTGCTGTTGCCCGGGCCTCTGGTGGCGACCCACCTCGCCGCGGGCGTCGTGGACGGGGCCGCCGAGGGAGCCGTCGTCGTGGCTGACGTCGACCCGAGCGGGCTCGTGGAGTGGCTGGAGGAGGCCGATGTCGTCCGGGGGGAGGCTGCGGGGGCCGTACCCCTGGCCTCGGTCGATCCGCTCACCCCGCTGCACCGGGTGCCCGGCGCACGCGCGCGTGCCGTCGATCCCGTCGCCGTGCTGCTCACCGCCGCCGAGCAGCTCGGTACGGCCACGCGTGCGTGTGAGCTGGCCGTGCAACACGCGCGGACGCGGGAGCAGTTCGGGCAGCCGATCGGGGCGTTCCAGGCGGTCAAGCATCTGTGCGCGGGGATGCTGGTGCGGGCCGAGACGGCACGGGCCGCGGTGTACGCGGCCGCCGTGACCGCCGACCCCGTGGACATCGCCGCGGCCCGGCTGCTGGCCGACGAGGCGGCAGAGCGGGGTGCCAGGGACTGTCTTCAGGTGCACGGCGGCATGGGGTTCACCTGGGAGTGCGAGGTGCAGCTGCTGCTGAAGCGGGCCTGGGTGCGGGCCCGGCGGGGCGGTGGTGGTGCGGAGAGTGAGGAGTCGCTCGCCGTCGATCTGTTGGCCTGAGGTGGCTCGCGGCCTGCCCCGTCTCCGGTGCGCCCGGTGCGGATGTCGCGGATTGTGGCATACCGGAATCACGGAGCGTTGATATCGGGTTGTGTCCTATGTGTGACTCGTCACGTCCTGGAGTCGGCGTCCTGCTCCGGTACCTTGTGTGAGATGCGAGTGGTTCGGAGCCTGAGCCATGCCGGTGTTGCCGATGGGGCCGCGCCGGACCCGGCGGTGCGCGCCGCTGCTCGCAGGGTGGGAGGGCTTTCGCCTGACCCCTGTTCGACTCCCTGTCGCGAGCGTCGCACAGTATCCCGCA
Organism: Streptomyces sp. NPDC057253; assembly: GCF_042669125.1. Taxonomy (NCBI): domain Bacteria; kingdom Bacillati; phylum Actinomycetota; class Actinomycetes; order Kitasatosporales; family Streptomycetaceae; genus Streptomyces; species Streptomyces sp. NPDC057253. The sequence goes on from NZ_JBHUXV010000020.1 coordinate 46,214, forward strand.
CGGGTACTCCTTCGCGCTGGAATATGCCCGAAGCGCTTGTTGGCGTGACTGTACGTCAACCATGCTGTCTCGTAAGGGACTCACGTTCTGTGACCCCGGCTTCGGTCATTGTCCCGGTCATGCAAAAAATGGCTACGATCGTGGCCCTCGTGAGGCGCGAGGCCATGGGCCCGCCGGTTCGGATGGTGTGAGCGGTGCAGGTGCTTCAAGTGCAGCTGGAGATCCGGCCCGACCCCGCAGAGGTGGGGCGAGCCCGGCGGTGGGCCCGCTCACGGCTCGCCGGGTCCGGGATAGGGGTCGACGAACCGCTCGCCGAGACCCTGATCCTGCTCGTGTCCGAACTGGTCACCAACGCCGTGGTGCACACCGGCCGGCCCGCCGTGCTGCGGCTGTCCCTGCCGGGCGCCGAGGCGGAGTCGGCCCCCGTCCGCCTGGAGGTGGCCGACCGCAGCGGCCGGGCTCCGGTGCCGAGATGTGTGGACGGCGACGCGACAGGCGGCCGCGGCCTCGCCCTGGTCGACGGCCTCGCGGATCGCTGGGGCTGGAGCCGGGAGGGCGCCGGCAAGAGCATCTGGTGCGAACTCGACCGCAGCGAGCGGCCGCAGGAGAACACCGAGGTCTACGACACCAAGGTCTACGACATCGACGCCTCGGCGTACGAGGGGCTGGCGGCGTTCGAGGCGGTGTGACAGCGCGGGGCGATGTGACCGTGCGGGGCGGTGTGGCAGCGCGGGGCGATGTGACCGTGCGGGGCCCCGGATCCGCCCGGCGCTCGGCTGCGGACCTGCCCGGCTCGCGGCCCCGAATTCGCCCGGCCCGTGGCCTGGAGGCCGTCCTGCGCAGGGTTGCGGACGCGCTCGGCCTGCGGCCCAACCTCCTGGCCTGCGGTCCCGGTGGGCGTCCGGCGCAGGATTGCGGACGCGCCCGGCTGCGGCCCGAACCTGCCCGGCCCGCGGCCCGGTGGTCGTCCGGCGCGTGGTTGCGGACGTGTTCGGCCTGTGGTCTCGGTGGCTGCCCGGCGGAGGGTTGCGGACGTGCTCGGTCCGCGGCCCGCACTTGCCCGGCTTGTGGCCCGGTGGGCGTCCGGCGTGGGGTTGCGGACGTGTTCGGCCTGTGGTCTCGGTGGCTGCCCGGCGGAGGGTTGCGGACGTGCTCGGCCCGCGGCCCGAACCTGCCCGGGCTGCGGTCTCGGTGGGCGTCCGGCGTGGGGTTGCGGATCCGCTCGAACCTGCCCGGCCCGAAGACCCGGCGGCCACCCGGCGCGGGGTTGTGCCGTCGGGCGTCGGTCCTCGGTCGGGTGTGGGATCGACCGGCGCATGGGTGCAGAAACCGGTCCCGTTCTCTCTCGCGGTGTGCCGGTGCGCCGGGAGGTGCATCGGTGCGCGGTCGCGGCAAACAGGGCGTAAGTAATTAATCGCCCTAAGGGTGTTGACGCAAAGTGTTCGATTGATCACGCTGGAGTCAGCGATTCGCCGCGAGGGGACGCCGAGGGCTTCGGTGACGGAGGTCCTCGACGAGAGCGGATCGTGACGCGGTGTCGACTCCCCCAGGGCGCACGGGAGTCGATGACGGCGGCGCGCGATGCCGAGCTCGGGGCGGGCCTGCGCGCGCCGCCGACCGACCTGTCACAGCACGGCCACCGGGGCCACGGGCGTTCCGGTGCCGCCGACGAACGGCTCGGGCATTGCCGACAGCAGAAACGCGTAGCGGCCCGCTTCTCCACAGGCTGTGGACAATTCCTCCAGGTTCCAGTTCTGACCCTGGAGCATCCCCATCTCCACCAGGTGCAGCGCGTGCACCGGCAGCCACAGGTCCTCGATCTCGGGCGGGAAGATCTCGAACGTCAGGGTGTCATTGGCGACCGCCGCGACATCGCGCGCGTGGAACCACTCCGGAGTGCGCACCGACAGACCGGGCGACGGATAGGCGTACGCCTCCTTGTTCCCGGCCAGATACACCTGGACCTGCCCGGTCCGTACGAGCACGACGTCACCGGCACGCACCCGCGTGCCCGCGAGTTCCTCGGCCGCCTCCAGGTCCTCCGGCGTCACCGCGTGCCCCCCGTCGAGCCGCGCCACGCCCCGCGCGCGGGCCACGTCGAGCAGCACCCCGCGCGAGACGACGTGCCGTGCCTTGTCGATCCCGCTGAACTCGGCGCCGCCGTGCGGGGTGATGGTGCCTGCGGGGCGGCCGTTGTAGAGCGTCCCCGAGTGCGAGACGTGGGTGAGGGCGTCCCAGTGGGTGGCCGCCTGGAGGCCCATGGTCACCGCGTCGTCGCTGCACGCGACCGTCCCCGGGCCGAAGATCTCCTGGTTGATCTGCACCATCGTGTGCAGGGGGTTGACCCGGCCCGGCACCATCCCGGTCTGCACGCCGTCCTGCTTCAGGGGGAGCGCCAGCGGGACGCGGCGGCCCGTGCGGACCGTCGCCGCCGCCTCGCGGACGACCTCGTCGGTGATCAGGTTCAGGGTGCCGATCTCGTCGTCGGCCCCCCAACGCCCCCAGTTGTTCACGCGCTTGGCGATGTCGTGGAACGCGGCCGGAAGTGACATCGGGCCCTCCCCGGGGCTTGTGTCCGCACATCTGACGGGTCATAAAATCTAACGGTCCGTCAGAAACCGCGGGAAGGGGCCGGGCGTGGGGAACTTCTTGGCAGGCAAGGTCGTCGCCGTGACCGGCGCGGGGCGGGGGATCGGACGGGCGGTGGCCCTGGCCGCGGCGGCCGAGGGGGCGAAGGCCGTCGTCAACGACTACGGCGTCTCCGTGGACGGGGCGTCCCCCACGAGCGAGGTCGCCTCCGCGGTGGTGAAGGAGATCGAGGCGGCCGGGGGTGAGGCCGTCGCCGTGGCCGACGACATCTCGACGATGGCGGGTGGGCAGCGGGTCGTCGACACCGCGCTGTCCTCCTACGGGCGGCTCGACGGTGTGGTCTGCGTGGCCGGGATCCTGCGGGAGCGGATGCTGTTCAACATGTCCGAGGAGGAGTGGGACCCGGTGGTCGCGACCCATCTGAAGGGGACGTTCACCGTGTTCCGGGCGGCTTCCGCGGTGATGCGGCAGCAGCGGGCGGGGACGTTGATCGGATTCACCAGCGGGAACCATCAGGGGTCCTTTTCGCAGGCCAATTACAGCGCGGCGAAAGGGGGGATCATCTCGCTCGTGCGCAGTGCGGCTCTCGCGATGCACAAGTACGGGGTGACCGCGAACGCGGTGGCGCCGGTGGCTCGTACGCGGATGTCGGCGAACGTTCCCTTCGATCTGGCGGAGATCGGGGAGCCGGAGGATGTGGCGGCGATGGTGGTCTATCTGCTGTCCTCGCGGGCCCGGGAGATCACCGGGCAGGTGTACACGGTGGCGGGGGCGAAGATCGCGGTGTGGGCTCAGCCGCGGGAGGTGCGTGCCGCGTATGCCTCCGGCGGGTGGACGCCCGAGTCGATCGCGGAGTTCCTGCCGGGGTCGGTGGGGGTGGATCCGATGCCGTTGCTTTCGGGGCCGGGTGCCTAGGGGGTCGGGGGTGCGCGTGATCTGGCGGGTGCGGGTCGTGTGTGGCTGGTCGCGCAGTTCCCTGCGCCCCTGGGTGGGATACCTGGACCGGTGTGGATAGGAGACCCTCGTGGATTTCGGATTCACCGGCGAGGACGAGGCGTTCCGTGCCGAAGTGCGGGAATGGCTCTCCTGTCACGCCGATGGCGCTCAGGACCGTCGTGGCTGGGAACGCACTCTCGGGAAGTCCGGTTGGATCGGGCTCGGTTGGGGTGCGGCCGGGTACGGGAATCGGACCGCCACGCTGACCCAACAAGTCGTCTGGGCCGAGGAGTACGCGCGGTCCGGGGCGCCTGCGCGGTCCGGGCACATCGGGGAGAAGTTGCTCGCGCCCACTCTTCTCGCGCACGGCAGTGATGAGCAGAAGCGGCGGTTTCTGCCTCCCGTCGCCGCTGGGGAGGAGTTGTGGTGTCAGGGGTACAGCGAGCCCGGGGCCGGGTCCGATCTCGCCGGGGTGCGGACCAGGGCCGTGCGGGGCGGGGACGGGTCGTATCGGATCAGTGGGCAGAAGATCTGGACCTCGCTGGCGCACGAGGCGGACTGGTGTTTTGTGCTGGCCCGGACCGATCCGGAGTCGCGTCGGCACCATGGGCTGTCCTTTCTCCTCGTGCCCATGGATCAGCCGGGGCTCGTCGAGGTGCGGCCCATTCGGCAGATGACCGGGACCAGTGAGTTCAACGAGGTCTTCTTCGACGGGGCCCACGCGCGGGCGGAACATGTCGTCGGGGGCGAGGGGAACGGCTGGCGGGTGGCCATGAGCCTGCTGGGCTTCGAGCGCGGGGTGTCCACGCTGGCCCAACAGGTCGGTTTTGCGCAGGAGTTGAGCCGGGTCGTGCGGGACGCCGTACGCAGTGACGCCGTCGCCGATCCCGTCGTACGCGCTCTGCTCGTGCGGCAGTGGGCCGAGTTGCGGGTCATGCGGTGGAACGCGCTGCGCACGCTGGGCGGTTCGGGGGACACCGGGGCGCCCAATGTGGCCAAGCTGCTGTGGGCCGGGTGGCATCAGCGGCTCGGGGAGCTGGCGATGCTCGTGCGCGGGGCGCAGGCCGCGGTCGGGCCCCGGGAGTGGTCCCCGGCGTCGCCGTACGAACTCGACGAGGCGCAGCACCTGTTCCTGTTCTCGCGGGCCGACACCGTCTACGGCGGCTCGGACCAGGTCCAGCGCACCATCATCGCCGAGCGGGTGCTCGGTCTGCCCAGGGAACCCAAGGGGGTCGTCTGATGCGCGGCGTGCTGTTCGACGGGAGGCAGATCCAGGTCGTCGACGACCTGGAGGTGCGGGATCCGGGGCCCGGGGAGGTGCTGGTCGCGATCGCGGCGGCCGGGCTGTGCCACAGCGACCTGTCCGTGGTGGACGGGACCATTCCGTTCCCGGTGCCGGTGGTGCTCGGGCATGAGGGCGCCGGGGTCGTGGAGGCCGTGGGGGAGGGGGTCGGGCATGTCGGGCCCGGGGACCATGTGGCGCTGTCCACGCTGGCCAACTGCGGTGCCTGTGCCGACTGCGACCGGGGGCGGCCGACCATGTGCCGCAAGGCCATCGGGCGGCCGCAGAAGCCCTTCTCGCGGGGCGGGGAGCGGGTGTTCCAGTTCGCGAGCAACTCCGCCTTCGCGGAACGGACCGTGGTGAAGGCCGTCCAGGCGGTCCGGATCCCCGAGGACATCCCGCTGACGTCCGCCGCGCTCATCGGGTGCGGGGTGCTGACCGGGGCGGGAGCCGTGCTCAACCGGGCCCGGGTGGACCTCGGGGACAGCGTGCTGGTGATCGGGACCGGGGGGATCGGGCTCAACGTCATCCAGGGCGCGCGGATCGCCGGGGCGTCGCGGATCGTGGCCGTGGACGCCAATCCGGCCAAGGAGGCGGTGGCCCGGCAGTTCGGGGCGAGTGACTTCCTGACGTCGGTGGAGGGGGTGCGGGAGCTGCTGCCGTACGGCGTGGACCACGCCTTCGAGTGCGTGGGGCGGGTCGAACTCGTGCGCGCCGCCATCGACCTGCTGGACCGGCACGGACAGGCGGTGCTGCTGGGGACGCCGGCCGCGGGTGCGGAGGCGTCCTTCGTCGTCTCGTCGATGTTCCTCGACAAGGCCGTCCTCGGCTGCCGTTACGGGTCCTCGCGGCCCCAGCGGGACATCCCGAGGTACGCCGAGCTCTACCGCCAGGGCCGCCTCTTCCTCGACGAACTGGTCACCGAGACCTACCCGATCGAGGACTTCGAGAAGGCGGTCGGGGACGCGGAGGCGGGACGGGTGGCGCGAGGAGTGCTGACCTTCTGACCTGTCGTCCCGGCCCGGAAGGTGCGGCGGTACGCGGTCGGGGTGACGCCGAGCGCCGCCTGGAGGTGCTGGCGCATCGACTGGGCCGTGCCGAAGCCCGCGTCGTGGGCCACCTGGTCCACGGAGAGGTCGGTGGACTCCAGGAGGTGCCGAGCGCGCTCCACCCGCTGCTGGGTGAGCCACTGGCCGGGGCTGATGCCGGCCTCCTCGCGGAAGCGGCGCGTGAAGGTGCGCACCGACATGGCCTCCTGCGCGGCCATGTCCCGCAGCTGGATCGGTTCGTGGAGGCGGCCCAGCGCCCAGGCGCGGGCCGAGGTGGTGGTCGACGCCTGGGGGTCGGGAACCGGGCGGTGGATGTACTGCGCCTGACCGCCGTCCCGGTGCGGCGGTACGACGGTGCGGCGGGCCACCTCGTTGGCGACCGCCGTGCCGTGGTCGCGGCGGACCATGTGCAGGCACAGGTCGACACCGGCCGCCACGCCCGCGGACGTCAGGACGTCGCCGTCGTCGATGAACAGGACCTCCGGATCGACCCTGATCTGCGGGAAGAGCTCCTGGAGCCGGTCGGAGTCGGCCCAGTGCGTGGTGGCGGGGCGGCCGTCGAGGTAACCGGCGGCGGCGAGGACGTAGACACCGGTGCAGATGGAGGCGAGCCGGGTGCCGGGGCGGATGTGGGCGAGCGCGGCGGCCAGTTCGTCGGTCAGCTCGCCCCGCTCGAAGACCGGGCCCAGTTCGTACGACGCCGGGACGATCACGGTGTCGGCGGTGGCCAGGGTCTCCGGGCCGTGCTCGACCTGGATGGCGAAGTCGGCGTCGGTCTGCACCGGGCCCGGCGGGCGGATCGAGCAGGTGACGACGTCGTACAGCAGCCGCCCCTCGGCGTCCCGGGGCCGGCCGAAGATCCGGTGCGGGATGCCCAGCTCGAAGGGGAGGACACCGTCCATGGCGAGGACGACGACGCGGTGCGGCTTCATGGCCCGATCCTAACGAATGCTGTCCTTCGGGCCAATGGATTCGCCGGGCCGCAGGCCGCACGCTCTATGTCGTGACCCAGACAACCGAAGCCGCAGCCGTCGAGGAAACCCGGTCCCCCGGAGGATTCCGCATCCACCGCGCCTGGTTCGTCGCCGCCGTCACCTTCGTGACGATCATCGGCGCCGCCGCCTTCCGCTCCCTGCCCGGCCTCCTCATCGACCCCCTGCACCAGGACTTCGGCTGGTCACGCGGCACCATCGGCGCGGCCGTCTCCGTCAACCTCGCCCTCTACGGCCTGACCGCGCCCTTCGCGGCCGCGCTGATGGACCGTTTCGGCATCCGGCGGGTGGTCGCCGTCGCGCTGACCGTGATCGCCGTCGGCTCGGGCCTGACCGTGTGGATGACGGCCGCCTGGCAGCTGATGCTCTACTGGGGTCTGCTCGTCGGCCTCGGCAGCGGCTCGATGGCCCTCGCCTTCGCCGCGACCGTCACCAACCGCTGGTTCACCGAGCGGCGCGGCCTGGTCACCGGCATCCTGACCGCCGCCTCCGCCTCCGGCCAGCTGATCTTCCTGCCGCTGCTGTCCTGGATGGTCGAGGAGCACGACTGGAGGCCCGCGGCGATCACGGTCGCACTCGCCGCCCTCGCGGTCGTTCCCTTCGTCTGGCTGCTGCTGCGCGACCACCCGGCCGACGTGGGCCTCAGGCCGTACGGCGCGAAGGAGTTCGTACCGAAGCCGGAGCCCGTCCCCGGTGCCGCCCGCCGAGCGGTGACGGTGCTGTTCAAGGCCGCCCGCACCGGCCCCTTCTGGCTGCTCGCCGGCACCTTCGCGATCTGCGGGGCCTCCACCAACGGCCTCGTCCAGACCCACTTCGTGCCCGCCGCCCACGACCACGGCATGCCCGTCACGGCCGCCGCCTCGCTGCTCGCGGTCATCGGCGTCTTCGACGTCGTGGGCACGGTGGCCTCCGGCTGGTTCACCGACCGCTTCGAACCCCGCCGCCTGCTCGCGGTGTACTACGCCCTGCGCGGCATCTCGCTGCTGTTCCTGCCCATGCTCCTGGCCCCGTCGGTGCACCCGCCGATGCTCTTCTTCATCGTCTTCTACGGCCTCGACTGGGTCGCCACCGTCCCGCCCACCGTCGCGCTGTGCCGTGAGCAGTACGGCGAGGACAGCGCGATCGTTTTCGGCTGGGTCCTCGCCTCCCACCAGGTCGGCGCGGCCCTGATCGCCTTCCTCGGCGGAGTGGCCCGGGACGTGTTCGGCACGTACGACATGGTCTGGTACGCCTCGGGGGCGCTGTGCGCGGCGGCGGCGCTGATGGCCCTCGTGATCCGGCGCCGGCCGGCCGCCCCCGCGCTCGCGATCGCCTAGCGCCGGCCCCCGCTCACAGGTCGCCCTCCAGGACCGTCCGGGTCATCGGCGGACGGTCCCAGCGGGCGAGGAGTTCGTTGGCGAGGTCGACCACTGGGAGCGGGTGCCGTTCGCCGTGGACCTCGATGCCGGCCGCGAGCAGGCTCCGGGGGACCGCGTCGGCGTCCAGGAGCGTCCGCCAGTCCTCCGGGGCGAGCTCCAGATATTCGAGGCCGGTCAGCTTCGCGATCTCCAGCGGGTCGGCGAGCGTCCCGGGATACGCGCTGAGCGTCCGCAGCCGGGGGAGCCCGACGACGGGGGCCAGGCTGACGGGGGCGCCCTCCCACACGCCGATGGACAGGACTTCGAGGGCGGGGTCGGCGGCCTCCTCCACACTGCCGAGGCTCGCGACATTGACGTACGCCACCTCCGGCGCCTCTCTGCGGTGAGCGCGCTCCTCGCGCTCCCCGTCGCGCACCAGGCCGGTCAGCGAGGCCGCGAGCAGGTCGGCGCCGATGTTCTCCTCGTGGCCGATCAGGATGATCTGCCCTGTGTGACCGCGTGGACCCGGGGTCAGGTCGACCGCGAGCCGGTCACCGCCGCCGTTGTCACCGAAGACGATCCAGCCGGGGGAGCCGACCAGGCCCTGCACCGCCGCGTCGGGCGGGGTGACGACCGCCTCCATCGCCGCGAACTGCCAAGGACTCCTGCGGGACGCGGCGTCGGCGACGTACAGGCGGTCCAGCGGGAACAGCTCGCAGCCCACCGCGTCATAGACCGGCTCCGCCGTGTCGTAGTCGCCCCAGTCCTCCCACCGCGCCCGCGTCACCCGGTACAGCGCCTTCAGCTCCTCGGGCAGCGTGCTGCCGAGGCGCTCCTCCGCGGCCGCGATCTCCGCCTCGGTGGCGCCGATCGCGTCGGGGAGCCGCTCGCGCAGGGTCCGCTCCAGCAGCGCGGGATCGGCCGCCGGGTCCGGGGCGGCCCCGGCCACGGGGTCGGGCAGCCGCCGCCAGGGCTCGGGTACGGCGCCCTCGACCAGCAGGATCGAGCCCGGGTGCGGTCCGCCGATGCCGGGTTCCACGGCGGGACCGGTCTCGATGAGGTGCAGGACGGCCCGGCCGGCCGGTGAGATCTCCGCGACGAACGCGACGCCGTCGACCCCGGACTCGGCGAGCGCCGTGTGCACCCGCCGCACCGCGTCGAACTCCTCCTGCATGTCCTCGATCTGGGCGGCCTGGCCGGGAGGGGGCGATCGCCGTCGCACCGGCACGCTCCACGCGCCGTGGCTGATGTGCCCGGCCACATGGCCGCCCGGCGCGGCGAGGCGCTCCGCGTTGTCGGTGTACAGGAGCCACAACAGCGGTTCCCAGGTGGTGAATTCATGGATCGGGGACAAGGCGGGCTCTCCGTCGCTCCGGCGGTCGTGGCGCAGCGATTATCGCGGCGGCCACTGACAACCGGCCCCACCGGACCGGTCCGGACGGGTCCCTCAGATGAAGCGCCCTTGGTGGAACAGCAGGGGCAGCTCGCCCTCTCCCGCCCCCAGCGCGTCCACCCGTCCCACCACGATCAGATGGTCACCGCCGGTGTGCACCGCGTGGATCGTGCAGTCGATCCACGCGAGCGTGCCCGCGAGGCGCGGTGAGCCGGAGACCGGGGACGGTTCATGGCGCACGCCCGCGAACTTGTCGGCGCCGCTCACCGCGAACGCCCGGCACAGCTCGCCCTGTTCGGCGCTGAGGACGTTCACGCAGAAGACGCCCGCCTGGGCGATCCGCGGCCAGGTGCCCGACGTACGGCCCACCATGAACGCGACGAGCGGCGGGTCCAGGGAGAGGGAGGAGAAGGACTGGCAGGCGAAGCCGGCGGGAGGTGTGCCCGGGGCCGTGATCACGGTGACGCCGGTCGCGAAGTTCCCGAGCACCCGCCGGAACTCGGCCGGGTCGAGCGGCGCGCGCTCGTCCTCGCGGACGCACCTCAGCTCGGGCCGGGGCAGTGCCTCCACCGGCCGCGCCCCGGTCGACCTCAGATAACGGACGGCCGCTTCCGCCGTCCCCGCTTGTCCCATCACCTTTCCATTGAAGCTGACGGTGCGTCAGATAGGAAGAGCCGGGCACACGTGAGCCTCACCGCCCCCGGAACTCCGGGCTCCTGCGCTCCACGAAGCTCGCCACGCCCTCCTGTGCGTCCGCCGTCGTCATGTTGATCTCCTGTGCGGCGGCCTCGGCGGCGAAGGCGGTGGCGCGGTCGCTGTCGAGGGAGGCGTTGACGAGCTGCTTCGTCAGCGCGAGGGCGCGGGTCGGGCCGGTGGCGAGGCGGGCCGCCCACTCGCGGGCCGTCTTGTCCAACTCCCCGTCCGGGACGACCCGGTTGACGAGGCCCAGCCGCTCGGCGTCCGCGGCCGGGAGGGCGTCGCCGAAGAACATCAGCTCCTTGGCCCGCCGGGGGCCGACGAGCCGCGGCAGGAGGTAGGCGCCGCCGCCGTCGGGGACCAGGCCCCGGCGCACGAACACCTCGATGAAGCGGGCCGATTCGGCGGCCAGCACGAGATCGCAGGCGAGGGCCAGATGGGCGCCCAGGCCGGCCGCCGTGCCGTTGACCGCCGCGATCACCGGCTTCTCGCAGTCGAGGACGGCGGCGATCAGGCGCTGGGCGCCGTCACGGATCACCCGGGCCACGTCACCGGCCACCCGCTCGCCGGGCCCGGTGGTGCCTGTGGACGCGGTCGACCCGTGTGAGGCCACCGCCCCGCCCCGCAGGTCCGCCCCCGCGCAGAACCCCCGCCCGGTGCCGGTGAGGACCACGGCCCGGACCTCGGGGTCAGCGGACGCCTCGCCGAGCAGCCGGATCAGACGGTCGCGCTGGTCGGGGGTGAGGGCGTTCAGCGCCTCGGGCCGATTGAGGGTGAGATGTGCGACCTGGCCCTCGATGACATGCAGCACCTCGCTCACCGGCACACCACCAACGCGTCCAGCGCCACCGCCCCCTGCCCCCTGGGCAGCACCATCAGCGGGTTGACGTCGAGCTCCGCCACCTCGTCCCCGAGCTCCACCACCATGCGCTGCACCCGCAGCACGACCTCCACGAGCGCGTCCAGATCCGCCGGGGGCCGCCCCCTGACCCCGTCCAGGAGCGCCCGCCCGCGCAGGTCCGCCAGCATGTCCCGGGCCTGCTCCTCACCGAAGGGCGGCACCCGTACGGCGGTGTCGCGCAGCACCTCGACCAGGACCCCGCCGAGCCCGACCGTCACCGTCGGCCCGAACAGCTCGTCGTGCGTGGCCCCGACGACCATCTCGACACCCCGCTCGACCATCTGGCAGACCAGCACGCCGTCCAGGGAGACGTCCTCGTAGCGGGCGATGTCCGTCAACTCACGGTAGGCGTCCCGTACTTGGCTGGCCGAGGTCAGGCCGACCTTCACCAGGCCGAGCTCGGTCTTGTGGGCGATCCGCCCGCCGGACGCCTTCATCACGACCGGGTAGCCGACCTGACCGGCCGCCCGTACGGCCGCCGCCGCGCTGGTCACCAGCTGCTCGCGCGGCACCCGGATCCCGTACGCCCGCAGCAGCTGCTTCGCCGCGTGCTCGCTGAGCTGCTGGCCCGGGCGCATCAGCGCCTGTGCCTTGCGGAAGGACGGAGAAGGGGTGCGGGGGGCCTCGTCGAAGGGGGAGCGGTAGCCGCTGACGAAGCGGTGGTGGTCGAGGTAGGCGCGGACCGCGGTGATGCAGTTGCCGACCGTGCGGAAGGTCGCCACCCGGGAGGAGCCGAGCAGCACCTCGCGGTAGGCGGGTTCGGTACCGACGGGCGAGCCCCACACCACGCACACCAGCTTGTCGGTCTGCTCGGCCGCGTCCACCAGGTCCTGCACCAGCCGGTCGCTCAGGGGTGGGAAGGGGCCGGTCACCGGGCAGATCAGCACCCCGACGGACGGGTCGGCGAGGATCGCGTCGATGATCTTCCGGCCGCGCCAGTCGCCGACCGGGTGCCCGCCGTTGTCGACGGGGTTGGCCACGCTCAGGAACTCCGGTATCCACTGGTGCAGTTCGGCCTGCTTGGCCTCGGAGAGGGCGGGCAGCCTCAGCCCCGCCTCCGTCGCCAGGTCGGCGAAGTGGGCGCCGGTGCCGCCCGAGATCGAGTACACCACCACCCCTTCGGCGCGCGGCGGCCTCGCGCGGGCCAACAGGGCGGCGGTGTCCTGGAGTTCGTCCAGGCCGTCGACGCGGATCACGCCGTACTGGCGCATCGCCGCGTCCACCACCGCGTCGGCGCCGGTGAGCTTGCCGGTGTGGGAGGCGGCCGTGCGGGCGCCGGTCTCGGTGCGGCCCACCTTGACCGCGACCACCGGCACCTTGCGGCGGGCGGCCCGGTCGGCGGCGAGCAGGAAGGAGCGGCCGTCCTTCAGGCCCTCCAGATAGCAGGCGATCGCGCCGACCTCGGGCCGCTCGGCGAACCAGGAGAGGAAGTCGGCGCTCTCCAGGTCGGCCTCGTTGCCGGTGGGCGCCCAGTGGGTGAGGCGGATGCCGAGTTCCTGGAGGGCGTACACCGGCCGCCCCTGGTGGCCGGACTGGGTGATCAGGGCGATGCCGGGGCCTTCGAGGTCCTCGCGGAAGGAGGAGAAGGCGTTCAGATTGGTGTTGGGGCCCAGCAGTCGCATCCCGGACTCCGCCACGGCGGCGGCGAGCCGCTCCTGTGCCGCCGCCCCCTCCTCGCCGGTCTCGGCGAAACCGGAGGCGAAGACGACCGCGAACCTCACCTTGGCCTCGGCGAGTTCCTCGATGACCGGCAGCGGGTCGGCGACCAGCAGGACGGCCAGGTCGACCTGTTCGGGCAGGTCGGCCACGGAGGTCACGCAGGGGATGCCGAAGACGGCAGGGCGGGTGGGGTGCACCGGGTGCAGCCGGGCTCCCACCCGTCCCGCCCAGTCGATCAACTGCCGGGTGACACCGGTGTTCGGGCGGCCCTCGGCGTCCGAGGCGCCGATCACGGCGACCGATTCCGGCCGGAAGAAACGGTCCAGGTCGGGGACGTCCGTATACAGCGGACGGCCGCCGACGTCGAGGTCGTCGACGTCGGCGGGCCTGCCGTGGACGGCGGGGCCGGGTTGCTCGCCGCACGCGATGACCCGGGCCCGGCGGGAGTCGGTGGTGAGGGTGCCGTGGGTTGATCCAAGCATCGGTCCGCCCGCTCCTGTGTGACAGCGTGAATAACTGACGCAGTGTCAGATTACAGAACTGACGCTGTGTCAGGAACGGGCGTGCACGCAAAGTTGACGAGCGGACTACAGGACCGCGAGAACCTCCTTGGCCACCCGCTCACCGGAGCGGACGGCTCCGTCCATGAAGCCGTTCCAGTGCAGCGAGGTCTCCGTGCCCGCCCAGTGGATACCGCCCACCGGGGTGCGCAGCGCGGGGCCGTACTGGGTGAGCACGCCGGGCGCGGCGATCGAGACCGGGCCGCCGCGGGTGAAGGCCTCGTTGTTCCAGCGTTGCAGGACGAAGGAGGTCGGGGAGGCCGCTTTCGAGCCGAAGTAGTTCACGTAGTCCTTGAGGACGGCCGCCTTGACGTCCGCCTCGCTCGCGCCGTCGAACTTGCGGGCCTCGTCGGCCTCGATGAAGCCCATCAGCGCGCCGTAGGAGGCGTCCGGCGGGGAGTTGTCGAAGGTCGAGCTGATCACGCCGCTGTCGCTGACCACCTGGCCGTTGAGGCCGTCGGCCCGCCAGAACGGGGTGTCGTAGATGGCGATCGCCTTGCCGACCGAGGCCATCGGCAGCCGCTGGGTGAGCTGGTCGCGGGCGGCGGGCAGCAGCGGGTCGTAGGTGATGCGGGCCGCGAGCGGCGGCGGTACGGCGACCACGACCCGCTTGGCGGTGACGGTGACCCCGTCGGCCGTGACGACGTACTTCGAGCCGGACTTGGCGATCGTGCGCACCGGGGCGTTCAGGACCACCCGGTCGCCCAGGGTGGCGGCGAGCTTGATCGGCACGAGCTGGGAGCCGCCGACGAAGCGCAGTTCCTGGGCGCCGCCCGCGGTCTCGGTGAGCCGCTCCAGGGTGCCGGGAGTGGTCTCGTTGCCGGCCGCGGCTATGTAGAACAGCACGAACAGCAGGGAGAGTTCACGGGGTTCGGCGGAGAAGATCGAGGTGCAGGCCACGTCCAGGAGGAACTTGGCCGACGGGATGACCGCGTTGGCGCGCAGCCAGGTCTCGAAGGTCTGCCGGTCCCACTCGTCGGCCTTCGCGGCGGTCCAGGGGGCGTCCAGCGGGATCGTCTTGGCCATGTCGTCGAGGGAGGACTGGACGATCGCCGCGTTGGCGAGCCCTGCCACGTCGATCGGCGGGACCGAGCCGAGGAGGCCGTCGGTGGCGTACGGCGTCCTCTTGCCGTCCTTGTAGAGGAGGTTGTTGCCGGTGTTGTAGGTGGGGAAGGTGGCCACCCCGAGCGAGTCGGCGAGTGCCTTGATGCGGTCCTGGGTGGGGCCGATGAACTCGCCGCCGCCCTCGGTGACCCCGCCGTTCGCCAGCTTCAGGTTCAGGACCCGGCCGCCGACGCGGTCCCGGGCCTCCAGGACGGCGACCGTCTTTCCGCCCGCGACCAGGTCACGGGCCGCGGTGAGCCCGGCCAGACCGCCGCCGACGATCGCGACGTCCACGTCACGGGTCGTGGCGGCGGATGCGGGAGAGGCGGCGGTGCCGGCGAGGGTGACGGCACCGGCCGCCGCGGCGGCACCGCCGAGCAGGGAGCGCCGGGAGAGCGGGGTGAGCTGTCTTTCGCGTGCCACGTGCGTCCTCCGTAGTGGAGAGAGTGTGGAGCTAGAACATGAGAGTTGTTCACATTCTGGCCCCGTGCGCCACCACACGACAACGCTCCCGTCACATCTCTCGCAGATGTAACAGGAGCGCCGGCAAAGCGAGTTGAGGATCTCCGCGTCAGACGGGCAGCCGGGAGAGGCGTCCCGCGCCGTCCTTCTCGACGGCCTTCGCGATCTTCTCCGCGTCGATCGCGACCTCGCGGAAGGTGCCGCTGATGGGGGTGACGAAACCGGTGAAGTAGAGGCCACGGGCGTTCTCCGGCGTGCGGGAGCCGTTGACCACCGGCCCCCCGCGCCCGTCGAGGACGTCCAGATCGCCGACCAGGTCCTCCAGTGAGCGGGTGTACCCCGTCGCCGCGATCACCGCGTCCGGGGAGACTCGGGTGCCGTCCGCGAGGAGCACCTCGCCGTCCTCGAAGCCCTCGACGGCGGCCACGACCTCGACCCGGCCCTTGCGGATCGCGTCGATGAGGCCGACGTCCTGGACCGGGATGGCGCCCTCCTTGACCCGGCTGTAGAGCCCGGTCTCGGGGCGCGGCAGGCCATGCGCGGAGAGGTCGGGGACGCTGAGCTTCGCCAGGGGGCGGGCCAGCCGGTCCACCAGGCCGACCGGCAGCCGTCGTACGAGAACGCCCGTGTACTGGGCGGCCCAGCCGGCCGTGGAGCGGCGCACGATATGCGGGGCGGTGCGCACGGACAGCCGTACCCGCGCGGCGCCGCCCTCGACCAGGTCGACGGCGATCTCGGCGCCGGTGTTGCCGACGCCGACGACCAGGACGTCCCGCCCGGCGTAGGGCTCGGGGTTGCGGTACTCGCCCGCGTGCCGCAGCTCGCCCTTGTACTCCTCGCGGCCCGGCCAGTCGGGCAGCAGCGGGGTGTGGTTCCAGCCGGTGGCCACGACCACGGCGGCGCCGGTCAGTTCGCGGCCGCCGGTGGCGTGCAGCAGCCAGCCGGTGCCGTCGGGGGTGCGCTCGATACGGGAGACCTCGACCCCGGTGACGGTCTCCAGCTCGTGGTGCTCCGCGTACTTCTCCAGGTAGCGCACCACGTCGTCGCGGGCGACCCAGCGGCCGAAGCGGCGGGGCATCGGCAGGCCGGGCAGGGCCGACAGACGGCGGGTGGTGTGCAGGTGCAGGCGGTCGTAGTGGCGCCGCCAGGACGCGCCGACCTGCTCGGACTTCTCCAGGACGACCGCGCGGAGGCCCCGGGCGCGCAGCGCGTACGCCACGGAGAGGCCGGCCGGGCCGCCGCCGACCACGTACACCGGGCGATCGGGCTGGTCGGGGCGGTCTGCGGGGGCGGGGTCGGGTGCGGAGTCGGGGTCGGGTGCGGAGTCGGCCATGAGCGCGAGCGTAATCAGACGGCACGTTGATAGGTCTCGGTCAAGCCGGGAATTGGTTGCGGATCGATCACGCCTGTAGGAGCGGTGGGTGGGGCCTGTGGCGTAGGTCACCTGGTTGTGTGCGTACGGAAAAGGCCACGGCGCCGGATCCGCGGGGGCGGAGCTCGGCGCCGTGGCGGGCGGCGGCCGGAGATCGACGGGAAACCGGGGCCGCGTTCGGGGGGCTGCTCGGCCTAGTCGGCCTGCTCGGCCTTCTTCGGCTTCTTGGCCTTCTTGTAGCCGGTCACCTCGGCGATCCAGGTGATGAAGTCGCCGGGGTCGGTGTTGGCGCCATGGCCCTGGTCCCAGTAGTAGAGGTGGTCGACGTCGTCGCCGAGGCCCGCCGCCGCGGCCGCGAGGTTGGCGGAGACCGTCAGCGAGGTGTCGGAGTCCTTGGTGCCCAGGCGGATCCACCAGTGCTTCGAGCGGCCCGCGTTCCTCCGCTCCAGGAAGTACATCGGGTTCATCAGGTGCAGCTTCTCGGGGATGTCCGCGGCGACGCGCCTGCCGGTCAGGCCCGTGGTGTCGTTCTTCGCGCCGTACGCCGTGAAGTGGCGGGCCTCGGTCGTGCCCGCGCCGAACAGGTTGTTCTCGCCGGCCGACAGGTCGAAGGCGTCGAAGGCCGGGGTGTCCTTCTTGCGCGCGCCCACGTGGGTGAGGAAGTCGGCCCAGGTGAAGGCGGCCCTCCTGCCGTCCCACCGGATGAAGGTGTTGGCGGCCAGATAGGTCGCGCGGTCGGCGTCCGAGAGCGCGGCGAGGTAGGTGGTCGCCGAGGGCTCCAGGTACTGCTCGACCAGGTACGCGTCGTAGTTGCGCGCGGTCAGCGTCCCGAAGCCGTTCAGACCGCGCAGCTTGAGCCCCGCCTGGTACTGCGCGAACTGGGCCCGGAGCTCCTTCGACACCGTCTGGTCGACCTGCTTGCCGGTGCTCAGCGCGTTGCCGCCCCAGTTCCACTCGTAGGCGCCGTCGGCGTGCTCCAGGTCGGTGATCGGACACCAGGCGCCGACCGCGAAGATCGCGTCGGAGGCGTCGGCCGCGCCGATCTCCTTCAGGAGCCTGTCGTAGTCCGGGCTGTCGCCGGAGGCGCCCAGCAGCGCGGAGAGGGCGCCGCCCGCGCTGGTGCCGGCGGAGACGATCCGCTCGACGTCACCGGGGATGCGGCCCTTGTTGGCCTTGACGTACCGCACGGCCGCCTTGAGGTCGACGATCGCGGCGGGGGCGGTGCCGTAGTACTCGCCCGAGGAGTTCTTGAGGGTACGGCCGCGGGCGCCGGGCTCGATCACGACGTACCCGGCGGCGAGGGCGAGGAGCTGGTTGCTGCTGGTCGCGCCGCCGTTCGCGTTCGTGTTCTCGTTGGCGTTGGGGGCGGCCGAGGTGGTCGCGGCCGAGGCGCTCGGTGCGGCGCTGCCGGTGGGGGCGCCGCCGGGTGCACCGCCGCCCATGCCCCCGGCGCCGACGCCGGTGGCGTCCGCCACGGACGACGGCATGTAACCGCCGATGGAGTTGGCGAGCAGGATCGGCGCCTTGCTCGCGTCGACCGCGGTGCCGTCGATCTCGACCGGGGCGCTGACGATCAGCGACTGGTAGGTCGCGTCGACCGGCTTGGCGACATAGGTGATCGCCTTCCAGAAGTGGTAGGTCACGCTGTGCTCGGCGCCAGAGGTGTCGGTGACCGTCGTCGTCAGCTCGGTGTAGGCGTCCGGGTCGAAGACGAGGCCGGTGCTCGTCGCGGAGGTCTTCGCGGAGGTGTCCGACGCCGCGTTGGCGTTCAGGGCGATGCCTCCGATCGCCGCGGCCCCCGCCGTCGCGCCGATCCCCATGACGACGCTCCTGCGCTTGACTGCCCTGTGCTTCACGGTTCGCTCCCTCGGGGGTCTCTGCTGACGTCTGCGAAGCTAGCCAAGGTGCCGACAAAATTGCCAACAATCTGCCGTCATTCATGGAGGATGCACAGTTTCACGGCGGACGCACAGGCTTCCCGGAACCCGATATCTGACGTACCGTCAGATTCCATGGAGACGATCTGGCTCAGCGGGGCCGAGTGGCTGGCCGTCCTGCGCATAGGCCTCGGCCTGTGGTGGCTGGAGAGCTGGCGGCACAAGGACAAGAAGACGTGGTTCGAGGGCGGCGGCATCACCTGGGCCGCGGACATCGCCGCCAAGCACCGCTGGACCCCGGTCCGCAGCGGCTTCGACGTGGTGGTGGCGCCCCGGCCCAGGACGATGGCCTACGTCGTCGCGTATGCCGAACTCGCCCTGGGCGTCGGCCTGATCCTCGGCCTGCTGACCCCGCTCGCGCTGGTCGGCGGCCTGCTCCTGAACGTCCTCTACTTCACCCTGATGATCCACGACTGGGCCGAGCAGGGGCAGAACTCGATGATGGCCCTCATCTCGCTCGTGGCCCTGTTCGGGATGTCCTGGCAGACCTGGTCGCTCGACGCCGCGCTGGGCTGGTTCTGATGACCGCGCGGTTCGACCTGCCGGAGGCGGACGCCTTCACGCGCACCTACTGGGACGCGGCCGGGCGGGGGGTCCTGCTGCTCCGGCGCTGCGGGGCCTGCGCCCAAGTCCACCACTACCCGCGCGAGTTCTGCCCGCGGTGCTGGAGCGAGGACGTCTCCTGGTTCGAGGCGACCGGCCGGGCCACGCTCCACACCTGGTCGGTCGTCCACCGCAACGACCTGCCGCCGTTCAAGGACCGCACCCCGTACACCGCCGCCGTCGTCGACCTAGCCGAGGGCCCGCGGATGATGACGGAGATCGTGGACTGCGCGCACGGCGAACTGCGGCCGGGGCTGGAGCTGGAGGCGGTCTTCCCGGACGGCGTACCGAAATTCAGGCCGCGGGGAGGACCGGCAGGGTCTTGAATGGCCCGATGGCCCACGTCGACGATTCCCACTCCCCACACCCCTTCCCGGACCTGCACGGCCACGGACTGCGGCTGCGATCCTGGGACCCGGACATCGACGCCGACGCCGAGAGCTGGCTGCGGGGCGTCACGGACCCGGAGTTCGCCCGCTGGAACACCCCGCTCACCCTGATCGGCGACCTCGCCGGCGCCCGTGAGGTGCTGCGCCGCAAGGCCGCCATGGCGGCGGACGGCACGAGCGCGTCGTACCGGATCACCGACGAGTCGAGCGGTACGACCCTGGGACACGTCGGAGTCGACGGCATCAACCACATCTTCAGCACGGCCCGCGTCGGCTACTGGGTGCTCCCCGAGGCCCGCGGCCGGGGCGTGGCCACCCGGGCCCTGCGCCTGGCCGCCCACTGGGCCCACACCGAACTCGCCCTGCACCGCCTTGAGTTGGACCACGGCATCGGCCACGACGTCTCGTGCCGCATAGCCGAACGCTGCGGCTTCCGCTACGAGGGCACGCTGCGGGGAGCGATGTTCGAGGCGGGCCGCCACGACGCCTTCCGCGACGCCCACCTGCACGCACGGCTGGCGACGGATCCGGAGGAGGGGTGAGGGCGGGGGCATGCGGAGGGGTGAGGGCGGGGGCGACGGATCCGGAGGAATGAGGGCGAGGGGGAGGGCGGGGGGCGGGGGGCGGTTATTCGGGGGCGCCGACCCTCCGTCCCGCAGGACCATGAACCATGCGTCCCGACACCCCGCCCCGCACAGCTGTCGACTCCTGGTCCGTCACCGAGGACCTCGCCGCCTTCCTCTCCCGCGCCGGTGACTTCCTCCGCTCGCGCCCCGATCTGCACACCGTCGTGCTCACCGTGGTCGAGGGGCTGCGGACCGGCGGGGCGCGGACGTACGGCGAGCAGGCGCCCTGGTTCGGGGTGCTGGAGGAGGACGGGCAGGTGCGGGCGGCCTGCTTCCGGACGCCCCCGCACCGGCTGACGACCACCCCGCTCACCCCCGCCCAGGCCGACTCCCTCGCCGCCCACCTCGTCGCACGCGGACGCCCGGTCTCCGGCGTCAACGCGGTCCGCGAGACCGCCGACGCGTTCGCCGAGGCCTGGTGCCGGCGTACGGGGGCCACGCTCGGTCCCCACCCGCACGGCACCCGCCTCTACCGCCTCGGCACCCTGACCCCGCCGGAGCCGCTGCCACCGGGACGGTCCCGGATCGCGGGGGAGGCGGACCGGGAGCTGCTCGCGCGCTGGTTCGGCGAGTTCCAGGAGGCCATCGGGGAGCCCGGCGGGCGGGATGCCGCCGCGTGGACCGACACCCGGCTCGCGTACGGCGGCCTCACCCTCTGGGAGACCCCCGACGGCGCCCCCGTCGCCATGGCCGGCATCAGCCCCCTCCTCGCCGGCATGATCCGCGTCGCACCCGTCTACACCCCGGCCCCCCTGCGCCGCCGCGGCTACGCCGGTGCCGTCACCGCAGCGGTCAGCCGCACGGCCCTCGACCGAGGCGCCGCCCAGACCCTGCTCTTCACGGACCTCGCCAACCCGACGACCAACGCCCTCTACCAGCGCCTCGGTTACCGCCCGGTGGCGGACTTCGCGGCGTACGACTTCACGGAACCGGCCTGATGGCCCGTCCCCGGCCCCACCTCCAGGGATCATGAACCATGCGCCCCGACACCTGGCACCTCACCGAAGACCTCGACGACTTCCTCACCCGCGCCGGCGGCTTCCTGCGCTCCCGTCCCGTCGCGCACATCATGCCGCTGACCTGGACCGGAAGACTGCGGTCCAGGGGAGCGGCCGCCTACGGCGCCGAAGCCGCCGTCTTCGGGGTGCTGGAGCGGGACGGCGAGGCGCGGGCCGCTTTCTACCGGCTCTCGCCCGACCGGGGTATCAGCCTCACCCCGCTCACCCCCGACCAGGCCGAGGGCCTCGCCGCCCGCCTGGCCGCCCTCGGACACACCCTGCCCGGGGTGAGCGCGGACCAGGACACCGCAGCCGCCTTCGCCGAGGCCTGGCGGCGGCACACCGGTGCCACCGCGACCCTCCGCGTCCGGCTCCACCTGCACCGCCTCGGCACGCTCACCCCGCCGCGGCCGTTCCCGGAGGGCCGGGGCCGGCTCGCGGGCGAGGGGGATCTGGAGCAACTGATGAGCCTGTGCCGGGGGTTCGCCGCGGACGTGGGGGAGGCCGTCACCATCGACGCCGGCACCTGGCCCCGCACCCGTTTCGCCGACAAGAGCTACATCTTCTGGGAGACCCCCGACGGCACCCCCGTCTCCATGGCGGGCCTCAACCCGATGGTCGCCGGCCTCAGCCAGGTGGACCCCGTCTACACCCCCGCCGCCCTGCGGGGCCACGGTTACGCGGCCGCCGCCACGGTCGAGGTCAGCCGGGCCGCGCTCGCCGCCGGTGCCACGGACGTCGTCCTGTTCACGGACGCGGCCAACCCCACCAGCAACGCCCTCTACCGGCGCCTCGGTTACGTCCCGGTCGTCGACTGGGCCGGGTACGCCTTCACGTAGCCCGGTGTCACGGCCACAGCAGCTCCCGCTCCCAACCCCCGTCCCCCCGCCGGTAGTCCAGCCGCACATGACGCCGGCGCTCGTCCCCCTGGAAGAACTCGACCTCCTCGGGGGCGAGTCGGTACAGGGTCCACGACGGGACGGGGGCGGCCGGCTCCCGGCGTGCTCGCTCCCAGGACTCCTCGGAGGCTCGCGCCAACTCCTCCAGCGAGCCCAGGACCTCGCTCTGCCGTCCGGTGAGCGCCGCCGCCAGCGCCCCGGTGGAGCGGGCGTGCAGATCCGCCTGGCCCTCCCCGGAGGGCGCCGCGGTCACCGGGCCCCGCACCCGTACCTGTC
The DNA here is from genome assembly GCF_042669125.1 of Streptomyces sp. NPDC057253. Lineage (NCBI taxonomy): Bacteria > Bacillati > Actinomycetota > Actinomycetes > Kitasatosporales > Streptomycetaceae > Streptomyces > Streptomyces sp. NPDC057253. The sequence goes on from NZ_JBHUXV010000020.1 coordinate 68,274, forward strand.
GGCCCAGCACCGGCCAGTAGAAGCCGAGCGCTGCGTACGGCCGTACCGCCAGATGCCCGCCCTTGCGGCTGTGGGCGTGGCTCGCGAAGGCCCAGCCGTCCGCGTCGGCGCCGTGCAGCATCACCGTGCGGACGTCCGGCCGGCCCTCCGCGTCCGCCGTGGCGAGGGACATGGTGTGCGGCTCGGTCTGCCCGGCCGCCACCGCCTCCGCGAACCAGGTGGTGAACAGCTCCAGCGGGGTCGCGGGCGCGGTGGTGGGGTCGAAGGCGGGCAGCGTGGTGACCTCCGGGGCCCACACCCGCAGTGACCTGAGCAGTTCGTGAAGATCCGTTGCCATGCCTCAGACGGTACCGAGGTCGGACGTCAGCCACCGTTCGGGCCGCATCCGTACGACGACCTGCGGGCCGTGGTTCTTCCACGCGAAGTCGACGTAGCCCTCCACCTTCTCGGCCAGATAGCGGGCGGAGATCTCCTGGAGGTCCTCGAGGGTGGCCGGGCGGGTGTCGAGGACCGGTCCCTCGACGGACACGTAGCGGATGGTGGGATCGACGCGGTCGACCAGCAGGGAGAAGCGGCCGGCCGCCCGGATCAGCTTCTCCTTGCGGGAGCCGGCCCCGGTCATGATCCACAGGTCGCCGCCCGGTGCGTACTGGTACCAGATCGGCACGGTGAGCGGGCCGCGCCCCTCACCCGCGTCGACCGCCAGCGCGGCGACATGCGGCTCGGCCAGGAACTGTTCACGTTGCGCGCGAGTCAGGGCCATGCAGTGCAGGGTACGTCGGCCGCCGGCGGGAGGGAGGCGTCCGTGATGCGTCTGGCCGGTACGGCAGGGGGCAGCACCGGCACCCGCCTGCTCGCGCCTCCCGCCTCCGCGACGCCCCCTAACGCCCCAGCACCACCGTCCCCGACGAGCAGAACCACCCGCCCGTCCCCGACGCCACCGCCAGCCCCGGCGCCGACCCGTCCCGGCGTCGTACCTGCCGTGCGCCCGCCTCCCCGCGCAGCTGCCGTACGGCCTCCACCAGCAGGAACAGGCCGCGCATGCCCGGGTGTTGGGCGGAGAGTCCGCCCCCGTCGGTGTTCACCGGCAGATCCCCGCCCTCGACCAGCAGCCGCCCCTTCTCCACGAAGGAGCCGCCCTCGCCCTTCGCGCAGAAGCCGAGGTCCTCCAGGGTCACCAGCGTCATGTAGGTGAACGCGTCGTAGATCTCGGCGAGTTCGACCTCCTCCGGCCGCACCCCGGCCCGCTCGAAGGCCAGCCGTCCGCTCACCGCCGCCGGGGACACCGTGAAGTCGGGCCACTCGGACATGCTGACGTGCGAGACGTACTCCCCGGTGCCGAGCACCCAGACGGGGGCGGTACGGCAGTCCCGTACGTACTCCTCGGCCACCAGCAGCACCGCCGCGCCGCCGTCGGAGCGGATGCAGCAGTGCAGCTTGGTGAAGGGGTCCGCGATCATCGGGCCCGCCAGGACGTCGTCCACGGTGATCGGGTCGCGGAACATCGCCTCGGGGTTCAGGGCCGCGTTCGCCCGTGCCTGCACGGCGACGGACGCCAACTGCTCGATCGTCGTGCCGTGTTCGATCATGTGGCGGCGGGCGGCCATCGCGTACTTGGCGATCAGGGTGTGGCCGTAGGGCACCTCGAACTGGAGCGGGCCGCGGGCGCCGAAGGAGAGCGTGCCGGTGCGGCGGCCCGCCTTGATGTCGGCGCGGGCCGTGGAACCGTAGACCAGGAGGACCGCGTTCGCGTGTCCGGCGGCGATCGCGTCGGCCGCGTGCGCCGCCATGACCTCCCAGGTGGAGCCGCCGACGGAGGTCGAGTCGACCCAGGTGGGGCGCAGGCCCAGGTACTCGGCGATCTCGGCGGGGGCGAGGGTGCCGGTGCCGGCGGAGGCCAGGCCGTCGACGAGGGACCGGTCCAGGCCCGCGTCGGCCAGCGCGCGGCGGGCGGCCTGGGCGTGCAGCGCGTAGGGGGTCGTGCCGTCCACGCGGCCGCAGTCCGCGAGGGCCACGCCGGTGATCGCGACTTTCCGGCTCCCGGGGGGCATGAGGGGCCTCCTGCCTCTGGGCAACTGGTGCGGGCGCTCCTAATATGACGGACCGTCAGATCCGGAGGGAAGAGGAAGAGCCATGGACGCTCGCTTCACCGCCGAACAGGACGAGATCCGGGGCGCGTTGCGGGAGCTGCTGCGCAGGCGCTGCGGTCCGCGGGAGCTGCGGAGCGCGCTCGACAGCCCGGCCGGCCACGACCCGGCCCTGTGGTCGGCCCTCGCCGGACAGCTGGGGCTGCCGGGGCTGGCCCTGCCCGAGGAGTACGGCGGTGTCGGCTGCACGGCGACCGAACTGGCGCTGGCCTGCGAGGAGACGGGCCGCGTGCTGGCTCCCTCGCCCTTGCTGGCGACGGCTGTCCTAGCCGCCCCCCTGCTGCTGGCGCTCGGCACGGCTGAGCAGCGCGCCGACCTCCTGCCCCGCATCGCCTCCGGCACCCTGACCGCCACCCTCGCAGTCCCCCCGGGCACGGCTCTCGCGCTCACCTGCGGCAATGAGGGGGAGTGGGCCGGGGGCGGCCGCGCGGGCGGCGTCCAGGCACGGCTCGTACTCGACGCGGGCAGCGACACCTCCACAGCGTCGCGCCGACCGGGGGGTGCTGCGGGTGGCGGGGTGGTGCCGGGTTCGTCCGGAGGTGGGGCCGGTGGCGGAGGCGTTGCCGGTGGGGCCGGCGCCGCTCCCCGCGACCCGGGAGCCGCTCCCTCCGCTCCAGGCGCCGTCCCCCGTGGGGCAAGAGGTGCCCCGGGACCGGCCGTCACGCTGCGCGCAGCCCCCCGTGCCGCCACGACCAAGTCCGCCTGGCGGCTCTACGGCCAGGTCGATCAGGTCCTCGACGGGCACATCGCCGGTCTCCTGCTCGTCGCCGCGCATGCCGGGGGGTTCGCCCGGTCCCGCACTCTCCTCTTCCTGGTCCCCGGTGACGCACCCGGGCTCGTCCGGACCCGGCAGACCGCCCTCGATGCCACCCGGCCCCAGGCCCGTGTCCAACTCCGGGATGTGGAGGCCGAGTTGCTGGGTGGTGATGACAAGGCCGACGTGCTCGGGGAGCTGGCCCGGCTCGGTGACACCGCGGCCGCCGTCCTCGCGTGCGAAGCCGTCGGCGCCGCCGACCGCGCGCTGGAGCGGACCGTCGAGTACGTCGGGCAGCGCGAGCAGTTCGGGCGGGTGATCGGGTCCTTCCAGGCCGTGAAGCACCGGCTCGCCGATGTGTACGTGCAGCTCCAGGCCGCCCGCTCGGCCGCCTACTACGCCGCCTGGGCCGTAGGACAGGGCGACCAGCGGGTCGGCGGTCTCGCCCTCGCCCAGGCCCTCGAAGCGCTGCGCACCGCCGCCGCCGAGGGCATCCAGCTGCACGGCGGCATAGGGTTCACCTGGGAGCACGAGGCGCATCTCTACTTCAAGCGCGCCACCGGTGACGACCTGCTCTTCGGGCCCGCCCACCGGCTGCGGGCGCACGCCGCCGACGCGGCACGGCTCTTCGAGCGGACGGAGGTGACGGTGTGATCGGCGAACGGATCGTCCAGAAGGTGTCGTCCACGCGCGGCTTCGCCAAGGTGGCCCCGCATGTGATCCCCGCGCTGGACCGGGCCGTGCACCGGCTCACCCGGGGGAAGGTCCTGCTCAGCGCCCAGATGCTGCCGGGGGTGATCCTCACCTCGACGGGAGCGAGAAGCGGGCTGGCCCGCCGGACCCCGCTCGCCTGCATGCCCGAGGAGGAGGGGCGTACCTGGATCCTCATCGGCTCCAACTTCGGCCGCGACGGACACCCCGCCTGGACCGCCAACCTCCTCGCCCACCCCGACGCCGAGGTCAGCTGGAAGGGCGCGGACATCCCGGTGCGAGCGACCCTGCTGACGGGGGAGGAGCGGGCGGCCGTGTGGAAGACCGCGCTGGCGTTCTGGCCGCCGTACGCCACCTACCAGGCGCGGGTGGAGCGGGAGATACGGCTCTTCCGGATCGTACGCACGACAGGCGGCCGTCCACCCGAGTGAACAGCCGCCTGCCTGACAGGACGTGAAACCGGGAAGCCGAGTAAGAGGGGGTACGCGCTACTTCGTCGGCTTCTTCCCGGTGACACCCAGGTGCACCAACAGCGCCAGGTTCGGCTTGAGTTCAGCCTGCTTGACGCCCCACGTCTGGAAGCCCTTCTGGTGCGAGGCCACCGCCGCGAGCATCGCGACGAGGGAACCCGCCACCGCGGCCGGGTTGACGTCCTTGTCGACCTTGCCCTTGGACTGGAGCTCGGCGACCGCGTCCGCGAGGGAGTTGTTCACCGAGTTGAGGATCTTCATGCGGAGTTTGTAGAAGCGCTTGTCGCCCTCGGCGGCCCCGAGGTCGACCACGCGCAGGATGGCGTCGTTCTTGCGCCAGAACTCCAGGAAACCGTCCACGAGTTCCTGCGCGGTCTGCCACCCCGCCTTGCCGACCCACGACCGGCCTTCCAGCAGCGCGGTCAACTGGCCGCCCTCGGTGGCCATTTGCTCGGCGATCTCCAGGACGGCGCCCTCGACGTCCGGGAAGTACTGGTAGAAGGTCGCGGGTGAAGTGCCCGCCTTCCGGGCGACATCGATGACCTTGACGTCCCGGTAAGGGGAGGAGCTGAGCATCTCGCTGAGGCAGTCGAGCAGCTTCTGCCGGGTCGCCTGCCCACGCCGACCGGCCACGCGGCCGTCGACGGTACGCACTTGTCCTGTCATGCCGTCAGCTTACCGAGGGGTGATCGGAGCGCGATTCGGCCGACTGCAAATGGGGTGCGAGGGGCCCTGGAGGCGGGTGTGCCTGGTCCTGCGGGGTGCGTGAGTCGCCGTTACTTTGACGGTATGGCCGAAAACAGGGCATCCGCAGACGGAACGGGATACGGCGAGGGCGTCCCCTGCTGGGTGGAGGTGCAGCTGCCCGACGTGGCCGCGGGGCAGCGGTTCTACGGTGAGCTCTTCGGGTGGACCTTCGAGGAGGCGCCCGGCGGCTCGGTGTGGGCCCTTCGCGAGGGCGAGCCGGTCGCGGGGCTCACCCGCAAGACCGACGGGCGGATGCCCACCGTGTGGACGGTCTACTTCGCCACCCCGGACATCGAGGGCCTCGCCGACCGGATCTGGGCGGCCGGCGGACAGGTCGTCACCGCGCCCGAGCCGGTCGCCGAGCTCGGCACGACAGCGCTGGTCACGGACCCGGAGGGGGCCGTCTTCGCCCTCTGGGAGCCCGGCAGCCACCGGGGCTTCGGGGTCCGGCACAAGCCCGGCGCCTTCGCCTGGGCGGAGCTGTACGCCCGGGACACCGAGGCCGCCAACACCTTCTACGGCGGGCTCTTCCACGACGCCCTCTTCGGCCCCGGCGCCCACCCCGACTTCGGCCGGGCCTCCGTCTCCGACGTGTTCCCCGCCGAGATGCCGCCCCACTTCCTCGTCCACTTCCGGGTGGCGGACTGCGAGGCCGCGCTCGGGGCGGTCGGGCGGCTCGGCGGACGGGTCCAGGCGCCGCCATTCGAGACGTCGTACGGAAAAGTGGCCGTCGTCACCGACAATCAAGGGGCGTCGTTCGCCGTTCTGGAGCGGCCGGAGCGGTAGAACGTACCGCTTTGATGTGAGACACCCCATTTGACCCCGGGTTCGCCACCAGGCCTCCGGCCAGGAAGAATCAGGGTTGCGTGCCGCCATGGCGGTGCGGTGGTGAGACGCTGCACGGGGTCGCGTACATATGTGGGTGGCGCGGCTTGTACGGGGAGGTGGCAGGCAGAGTGGTGGATCAGCTGACGCAGCACGATCCGCGCAGGATCGGGCCGTTCGAGGTGCTGGGCCGGCTGGGTGCCGGCGGCATGGGGCTGGTCTATCTCGCGCGCTCGGCTTCGGGCCGGCGGGTGGCGATCAAGACGGTTCGTACGGAGCTCGCCGAGGACCAGCTCTTCCGGGTTCGCTTCACCCGTGAGGTGGAGGCGGCCCGGGCGGTCTCCGGCTTCTACACGGCGGCCGTGGTCGACGCCGACCCGCGCGCGGCCGTGCCGTGGCTCGCCACCGCGTACGTCCCCGCGCCCTCCCTCGAGGAGATAGTGAACGAGTGCGGGCCGCTGCCGGCCCAGGCGGTGCGCTGGTTCGCGGCGGGTGTCGCCGAGGCCCTCCAGTCCATCCACGGCGCCGGACTGGTCCACCGCGACCTCAAGCCCTCCAACGTCCTCGTCGTGGAGGACGGCCCCCGGGTGATCGACTTCGGCATCGCGTCCGGCGTTTCGAACACCCGTTTGACGATGACGAACGTCGCCGTCGGCACCCCCGCCTACATGTCCCCCGAGCAGGCCAAGGACTCCCGCAGCGTCACCGGCGCCAGCGACGTCTTCTCGCTCGGCTCCATGCTGGTCTTCGCCGCCACCGGCCACCCGCCCTTCCACGGCGCCAACCCGGTCGAGACGGTCTTCATGCTGCTCCGCGAGGGCCCCGACCTCGAAGGCCTCCCGGACGAGCTGCGCCCGCTCATCGAGTCCTGTATGCAGATGGAGGCCACCGCCCGCCCCAACCCGGCCGACCTCCAGGCCCAGCTGGCCCCCCACCTCTTCGGCTCCGGCTCGGACGACAGCGGTACGGCGTCGGCGTGGCTGCCCGAGAAGGCCGTGGCCCTGATCGAGTCCCGGCGCGGCGGCCGCCCGGCGCCCACCCAGACCGGCGGTGCCCGCAGCGGAGGGGGCCGCCCCGCGGTCGTACCGCCGCCGCCCTCCTACGACCCGGTGCCGCCCGCGCCCGTCCCCGTCGGCGCCCCCGACACCGGCCCCGTGCGGCTCGCCGGCGCCCAGGTGCCCATCGGGCCCGGCCCACGGGTCGCCGACGCCCGCGCCGCCGCCGTGAAGGCGCCCCCGCCGGAGGCCGGTCTGGTCGCCTCCTGGTCCCGGCCGCGCCCCGGCGTCAACGGCACCGACGCGGCCGTGGGCCCCGCCGTACCGTCCCCGCCGCCCGCGCCCCCGGAGTCCGCGACGGGCTGGCGTCCCTGGCGTTTCCGCATGTCGAACGACGTGTGGGGCACTCCGGCGGTGGCCGGCGACCTCGTCTACGTCACCTCCTTCGAGGTGCACGCCCTCGACGTCGGCACCGGCCGCCGCCGCTTCAAGACCAGGGACGTGGCCTGGTCGATGGCGGTCGCGGACGGCCGTATCCACGCCTCCGACGGCCCCACCCTCTTCGCCCTGGACGCCCGCGAGGGCGCCGACCAGTGGCGGCTGAGCACCGACGCCTGGGTGTACTCCCTCAAGGCCGAGCGCGGCACCGTCATCACCGGCACCCGCGGCGGTGGCGTCCAGGCCTGGGACGCGGCCAACGGGCAGCGGCTCTGGGAGATCGGCGGCTGCCAGACCGACTTCGAGTCCCCGGAGGCGGGCCCCGCGCTTCACGAGGGCACGGTGTACGTCTGGCAGGAGGGCCGGCTGCGCGCCCTGGACGCCCGTACCGGTGACGAACGCTGGGCGTTCCCCATCGGCGACGCGGCCTCCTGCGGCGGGGTGCCCATCCGGGTGGCGCAGGCCCACGACGGGTACGTGTACGTCTCGGCCGGGACCCGTGTCATGGCCCTGGAGGTCGCCACCGGCCGCGTCCGCTGGCACTTCGAGGCCCCGGCCGCCTTCCTGTGCCCGCCGACCTTCGTGCCGGGCGCCGCGGTCGCCGGCGGCGGGGTGTACCTCGCCGACTACCTCGGCACGGTGTACGCCCTCGACGCGGTGGACGGCCGGGACCGGTGGCGCATCGCGACCGAGGCCCGCGCCTCGGTCGAGCCGGTGCTGGTGGCCGGGGGCCATGTGCACGTGGGCAGCGGCAAGGGGCTCTACACCCTCGACGCGGTCACCGGTACACCCAAGTGGCGGTTCCAGGCGGGCGGCGACATCGTGGGGGCGCCCGCGGTGGCCGAGGGCCGCATCCACTTCGGCTCCACCGACCACCTCCTGTACACCCTGAAGGCCGACGACGGCCGCCTGCGCTGGAAGCTGGCGACCGGCGGCGAGATCACGGGATCGCCGGTGGTCAAGGACGGCGTGGTGTACGCGTGCAGCAAGGACCGCTGCGTGTACGCGCTGGACGCGGAGAAGGGGACGGGGACGGCCCGGAGCAGTTGAGCGTCGTTGCCGGGTGCGACATTGCTAACGCAATCGGAATCCGGCCTGTCGGGAACGGAACAGGTCGGCCTGCCGGTCCGGTGGCAGATTCCCGAGCGTGATCAGGTGCGGCGCCTGCGCGAACCCCTGCTGCACGGCGCCCTCCTTCGCCGCCCAGAGCGCGCGGACCGTGCCCTGCACGCCCTCGGGCGGATACCCGGCGATGACCTCGGCGGCCGCGACCGCGGCGGCCAACGCCCCGCCCGGCTCGGTGAGTTCGGTGACCAGCCCGATGGTGTGGGCGCGCTCGGCGGAGAGCCGTTCCGCCGTCCCCATGAGTGCCGTGCGGGCGGCCTCCCCGTGCGGCATGAGCTGGGCCATGAGCACCGACTCGTAGGCGCTGACCATTCCGTAGGTGGTGTGCGGGTCGAAGAAGGTGGCGGCCGGGTCGGCGACGAGGAAGTCGCACTCGCCGAGGAGGTAGAAGGCGCCGCCGCAGGCCATCCCGTTGACGGCGGCGATGACCGGCTTCCACAGGTCGTTGGACTTCGGCCCGACGTGCAGGAGCGGATCGTCGGTCATATAGGGGGAGTTGGGCTGCGGCACCTCGGCGTCCCGGTCCAGGCCCGTACAGAAAGCCCGCTCCCCGGCACCGGTCAGGACCACCGCCCGCACGGAGTCCACGAACCGCAACTCCCGCCAGGCCGCGACGATTTCGTCCCGCAGACCGAGGTCGATGGCGTTGAGCCGCTGCGGCCGGTCAAGGGTGACGACGGCAACCCCGGTGTCCTTGTCGGCACTCACCCGCAGCCCGCTCACGCGAGCACCCACTGCGGAAGCCCCTCCGAGAAGACCACCTGCACTCGGGTGCCGATTCGTATCCGGCCCGGGTCGACGGAGTCGAGCGCGGCTCCGGCGGTGCGGACCAGGTTGCCCACCAGTCGGATCCGGGGCGCCTCCTCCAGTTCGACCACGATCACGTTGTACGGCGCCTGCGCCGCGTAGTCGGGCAGGAGGGGCGGGTGCGGGACGACGTAGGACCAGACGCGGCCGCGCCCGGAGACGGGACGCCACTCCTGCGCGAAGGACTGGCAGTGCGGGCAGCAGGGCCGGGGCGGGAAGCGGAGTTCGCCGCAGTCGGCGCAGGCCTGGACGCGGAGTTCGCCCCGGGCGGCGTACTCCCAGAAGGGGGCGCCCGTGGTGTCCTTCACCGGTTCGAGCATGTCAGCTCCTGTTGGTCAGCAGCAGGGCGGAGGTGGGGACGCCCTCCCCGGCGGTGACGAGGCAGGTCGCGGCGTCCGGCACCTGCGCGGTGCTGGTCCCGCGCAGCTGCCGTACGCCCTCGTCGATGAGGTTGAAGCCGTGCACGTAGGCCTCGGACAGCCCGCCCCCGGCGGTGTTGATCGGCAGCCGCCCGCCGGTCTCCAGCGCCCCGCCCTCGGTGAAGGCGCCGCCCTCGCCGCGCCCGCAGAAGCCGTACCCCTCCAGGGAGAGCGGGACGAGGGCGGTGAACGCGTCGTAGATCTGGGCCACGTCGACGTCCTGCGGGGTGAAGTCGGCGTGCTTCCACAGATGCCGGGCGGCGGTCCAGGCGGGTCCGGTGAGCGGGTCGTCGTTCCAGTAGTTGACCATGCCGTGGTGCTGGGCGGGCAGGCCCTGGGCGGCGGAGTGGACGTAGACCGGGGTGTGCGGGCAGTCCCGGGCGCGCTCCCTGCTGACGACCACGCACGCCAACGCCCCGTCGGTCTCCAGGCAGTTGTCGAAGAGGCACAGGGGTTCGCTGATCCAGCGGGAGGTCATGTACATCTCGCGGGTCAGGGGGCGGTCGTACATGATCGCGGCCGGGTTCTGGTTGGCGCGGTTGCGGCAGGCGAGGGCGACGTTGAAGAGGTGGTCGCGGGTGGCGCCGTACTCGTGCATGTACCGGCGGGTGAGCATGGCTATCTCGTCGGCGGGCCGGAGCAGCCCGAAGGGGCGCGTCCACTGGGCCGGAGTGGGGAGTTGGACGGTGGTGTTGGTCCAGGGGCGGGGGCCCGAGCCGCGCTTGCGCGATCGCCAGGCGACCCCGACGCTCGCCTGTCCGCTCGCGATCGCCGCCGCGAGATGCGCGACCGTCGCGCACGAACCGCCGCCGCCGTAGCCGGCCTTGCTGAAGAAGGTGAGGTCGCCGAGGCCGACGGCCTTGGCGAGCTCGACCTCGTCCGTCTCCTCCATGGTGTACGAGGCGAGGGCGTCGACCTCACCCGGGGCGATCCCGGCGTCGTCGAGGGCGGCGAGCACGGCCCGGCAGGCCAGGGTTCTCTCGTCCTCGGCGAGGTTCTTGGCGAACCGGGTCCGCCCGATGCCCACGATCGCCGTGGCGTCCTTGAGGGTCACGCTGCACGCACCTCCGCACACTGTGAGGCCTGCTGACAGCCCGTCAGGCTACAGCTAATCTGACGGGTAGTCAGCTAACGCGTTTCCGCTTTCGGGGAGGCCGATGTGGAGTGGCGCAGCATCCCGGAGCTGGTCCGGTGGGCGGCCCAGCGGTACGGCCCGGCGGAGGCGGTCGTGGAGGGCCGAAACCGGGTCACCTACGGCGAGTTGGGCGCCCGGGTGGAGCGCGCGGCGGCGGCCTGCCTCGCCAACGACGTACGGCCCGGCGACCGGGTGGCCGTCTGGGCGCCCAACTCCCTGGACTGGATGGTCGCGGCGCTGGGCGCGGTGTCGGCGGGCGCGGTCCTGGTGCCGCTCAACACCCGCTTCAAGGGCACCGAGGCCGCGGACGTGCTGCGCAGGAGCGGGTCCCGCCTGCTGTTCGTGACCGGCACCTTCCTGGGCACCTCCTACGTGGCCTCGCTGCGGCGGGCGATCGCGGAGGGCCCGGGGCTGCCCGCCCTCGACCAGGTGGTGGTGCTCGCCGACGACGCCCCCGCGGACTTCCGCACCTGGAAGGACTTCCTGGCGAGCGGGGACCGGGTGGGGGAGGCGGAGGTGCGGGCGCGCGCCGGGGCCGTCGAGGGGGACTGGCCCTCGGACATCGTCTTCACGTCCGGGACGACCGGCCGCTCCAAGGGCGCGGTGATCACCCACGAGCAGACCCTGCGGGCGTACGACGTCTGGTGCGAGCTGGCCGGGTTGCGGCAGGGCGACCGGTACCTCATCGTCAACCCCTTCTTCCACACCTTCGGTTACAAGGCCGGGGTGATCGCCTGTCTGATGCGGGGCGCGACGATGATCCCGCAGCCGGTGTTCAACGTGGACACCGTGCTGGCGAACATCGCGGCGGAACGGGTCTCGGTCCTCCCGGGCCCGCCCACCCTCCACCAGTCCCTCCTGGGCCACCCGGCCCGCGCCTCCCACGACCTGTCCGCCCTGCGCCTGGTGGTGACCGGCGCGGCGGTGGTCCCGCTCCGGCTGGTCGAGCAACTGCGCGGCGAACTGGGCGTGGAGACCGTCCTGACCGCCTACGGCCTCTCGGAGGCCAGCGGCATCGTCACGATGTGCCGCCGCGGCGACCCGCTCCCGGTGATCGCCTCGACGTCGGGCCGGGCCATCCCCGGCACCGAGGTCCGCGTCGAGGCGCCGCCCGGGCAGCCCGGCGAGATCCTGGTCCGCGGCTTCAACGTGATGCGCGGCTACTACGAGGACGACGCGGCCACCGCGGAGGCGGTCACGGCGGACGGCTGGCTGCGCACGGGGGACGTCGGCGTCCTGGACGCCTCCGGGAACCTCCGCATCACCGACCGCCTGAAGGACATGTTCATCGTCGGCGGCTTCAACGCGTACCCGGCGGAGATAGAGCAACTGCTCGGCCTGCACCCGGCGGTGGCCGACGTCGCGGTCATCGGCGTCCCCGACCCGCGTCTCGGCGAGGTCGGCAAGGCGTATGTGGTCCGCCGCCCGGCCTCGGTCCTGACCGCCGACGACCTGATCGCCTGGGCCCGCCGCGAGATGGCCAACTACAAGGTGCCGAGAACGGTGGAGTTCGTGACGGAACTGCCGCGGAACGCGAGCGGGAAGGTGGTGAAGGGGGAGCTGCGGCGGCTGTGAGGCCGATGACCGCGAAGTGCGCTGGTCGAGGCGACCGCCCCCGGGCACGCCTCGGCCGCGGCGGCTCCCCCTCCGCGCCGCCGCGGCCGATCCCCGTGCGGGAAAGGAGTCTTGTCAGACGGGCTCGTCCGTGGCGTGGATGTTGTCCGTGCCGGCCTCGGCCGTGCTGTCGTCCGTCTTGAGCTTGGCCGCCTTGAGCGGCTCGCTCGTGGCGTGGATGTTGTCCGTGCCCACGGACGTCTCGTCCTCGACGTCGGTGGCGTGGATGTTGTCGGTGCTGTTGTCGTCGCTCATGGACTGCCTCCCCTGACAGTTCGGATGCCTGTGGTGATGGTCGGCCCGGAGACTCCCCCGAGGATCACCGGGCCGACCGCGTGACCGCTCACCGTAGTGCAACGGTCCAGGTCGTCCCGTCTGCCCCCCGACGCGACGCGACGACAGGACGAGAGTGCCGGACCGCGATAAACGAACGATGAACGTCCGCCACGGGCCCGCCGGCGGCGACCGGCTACGCCAGCGTCAGCGGCTGGAGAAGGGCCCGCACCGACTCGGCCTCCGGTACGTCGAGGGCCTCGAACAGTTCCAGTGCCTCCCGCCAGCAGACCTGTGCGCGCCCCGGCTGCCCGATGCCGCTGAGCCCGTGGCCGAGAACCACCAGGACGCCCGCCCGGCGCCAGTCGCCGCCGATGCCGCGCAGCACGGTCAGGGCCGTCTCGGCGTTCGAGGCGGCCTGGGCGGGGCGCAGGGCGGCCAGGTCGGCCTCGGCGAGACGGAACAGGGACATGCCCTCCCACAGGCGCTGACGGCTGTCCTGGAACACCGTCAGGGCCTCCTGGAGACGCGCGGTCGCCTCGGGCAGCCGGCCGTGCTGGGTGAGCGCGAGGCCCAGCGCGTACCGGGCGTTGGCGCCCTTGAGGGCGTGGCCCATGGCGTCGTACATCTCCATGCCCTGCCGGGCCAGCGAGACCGCGCTCTCGACGCGGCCGCCCGCCAGGTGGATGCGCGACAGGTTGCAGAGGGCGCTCGCCTCGCCGGTGGGGTCGTCACAGGCGCGGAAGCCCTCGATGGCCCGGGTGAGGTGGGCCTCGCCGTCGTCGTTGCGGCTCTGGTAGACCGCGATCACCCCGAGGATGTTGTTCGCCCAGCTGCCCGCCAGCGGATCACTGGAGGCGATGGTCAGCTCGTGGGCGCGGGCAGCCTCCTCGTCGGCCAGGTCGAAGCGGCCGGTGACGCTGTGGGCGTAGGCCAGCGTGATCAGTGCCCGGGCCTCCGCCGCCGGGTCCCGGGCCTCCCGGGCGGCCTCGCGCAGGGCGGAGGCGACCCCTTCGTACGCCTTGGAGTTGGTGCCGGACTCCGCGAGGTCCACGGCGGCCCACAGCAGGTCGACCGCGCGGCGCAGGAAGCCCGAGCCGGCGGACTGGCGGACGCAGGCCAGCAGGCACACCGCCTCCGCGTACAGCCAGTCCTGCGCCCGGTGCCGGTCGGCGAAGACCAGCCCCGGGTACTCCGGGGTGGCGAGGTGGTCGACCAGCCGGTCTCCGGGCCGTTCGATGAGGTACACGCCCGCGACGGTGGCCAGGTAGAAGTCCAGCAGCCGGGACATGGCGGCCTCGCGCTCGCTGGGCGGCCACTCGTCGCGTTCGGCGCACGCACGCGCGTAGAGGCGTACGAGGTCGTGGAACCGGTACCGGCCCGGGGCCGCCGACTCCAGCAGCGAGGTGTCGACCAGCGCCTCCAGCAGGTCCTCGGTGTCCTCGGCGGACAGATCGAGTACGGCCGCGGCGGCGGCCAGCGAGATGTCGGGGCCGTCGGCGAGGCCGAGGAGCCGGAAGGCGCGGGCCTGGGCGGGCTCCAGCTGGCCGTAGCCGAGCTCGAAGGTGGCCTTGACGGCGAGGTCGCCGGCCTGGAGTTCGTCGAGGCGGCGGCGCTCGTCGGCGAGCTTGGCGGCGAGGACGGAGACCGTCCAGGTGCGGCGGGACGCGAGCCGGGAGGCGGCGATGCGGATGGCGAGGGGGAGGAAGCCGCAGGCGGCGACCACGTCGAGGGCGGCCTCGCGCTCGGCGGCGACGCGCTCCTCGCCGACGATCCGGGTGAACAGCTGGAGTGCCTCGTCGGGGGCCATCACGTCCAGGTCGACCAGGTGCGCCCCGGCGAGGTCGACCATCCGCACCCGGGAGGTGACCAGGGCCGCGCAGCCCTCGGTGCCCGGCAGCAGGGGCCGTACCTGGGCCGCGTCGCGCGCGTTGTCCAGGAGCACCAGGACCCGGCGGCCGTCGAGGACCGAGCGGTACAGGGCGGCCCGTTCCTCCAGGGAGTCGGGTATCGCGGAGTCGGCGGTGCCGAGGGCCCTGAGGAAGGCGCCGAGGACGGTCTCGGGGTCGGCCGCGCGGGAGCCGGCGCCCTGGAGGTCGACGTAGAGCTGTCCGTCGGGGAAGGCCGCGCGGGCCTGGTGGGCCACGTGCACGGCCAGCGTGGTCTTGCCGACGCCGCCGATGCCGGCCAGCGCGGAGACCGCCATCACCCGGCCCTCGGAACCGGAGGCGAGCACCTCGCTGAGTTCGGTGACGAAGGCGGTGCGGCCGGTGAAGTCGGGGACGGTCGCCGGGAGTTGGGCGGGGCGGACCGGGGCGGCGACCGGTTCGGGCTGCGGGGAGGAGGGCTCCGCGAGGCCGGGGTCGGCCTGGAGGATGCGCTGCTGGAGCTCGCGCAGGCCGGGGCGGGGGTCGACGCCGAGTTCGTCGGCGAGCAGGCGGCGGGTGTCGGCGTAGACCGCGAGGGCCTCGGCCTGGCGGCCGCTGCGGTACAGGGCGAGCATGAGGAGTTCCCTGAACCGCTCGCGCAGGGGGTGCTCGGCGGTGAGGGCGGTGAGCTCGGAGACGGCCTCGGCGTGGCAGCCCTGCTCCAGGTCCATGTCGAGGCGGGATTCGAGGAGTTGCAGCCGCCACTCCTCCAGCCGCACGCGCTGTGCCTCGGCGTACGGTCCCGGCACGCCCGCCAGCACCTCGCCGTCCCACAGGGCCAGCGCCCGCTTCAGGATCTCCCGCGCCTGGCACAGGTCGCCCGCGCCCTTGGCCTTCTCGGCCGCGGTGGCGAGTTCCTGGGCGGCGGCGAGGTCCAGCGCGTCCTCGCCGAGCCCGCGGATCGCGTACCCGCCGGACTCGCTGACCAGGATGCCGGGGTCGAGGATCTTGCGCAGCCGCGAGGCGTACGTCCGCACGGCGGCCAGCGCCTGCGACGGCGACTCCTCGCCCCACAGCGCGTCGATCAACTCCGCGGCGGTGGCGGTACGCCCCTCCCGCAGCAACAGGGCGGCCAGCAGAGCCCGCTGCTGAGGAGACCCGGTGTTCAACAGCTCCCCACCCCGCCAGGCCCGCACGGGCCCGAGCACGGAGAAACGCAAGGGCGGGACCGCGGTCCCGGGGTCCGCCTCGATCACGACGTCCGCCGCGGGACCCTCATCGACCACGGCCCCCGCCGAGGCAGGCGTGTCCTCCCCGCCCCCCGCCGAGGAGCCCGGACGCCACTGCTTCGGCACCCGTGGTGCACCGTCCATCGCCGTCCCCCTAGGGCCTGTTTACAACCCCGTCAGTCTGCCTTGTCCACGGCGGCCGCGTCAGCTGTGGAGAGCGTGATCACAGGAGGCCGCGCGGGATATCACAAGCCTCTTACCTACTCTCCGCACACATCCGCACAAGAACCGCCGCCATCAGCCGCCGCCCGCAGAGCTGACGGACCGTCAGATCGGCGCTACCGTGAGCGCCATGGAGACCACGACGGCACTTCCGAAGATCATCTCCGTCGACGACCACACCGTGGAGCCCTCCGACGTCTGGCAGAACCGGCTCCCGAGGAAGTACGCGGACACCGGCCCCCGCACGGTCCGCGCCCCGCTGAAGGAGATGTCCTTCCTCGGCGGCCGCTTCAAACCCGTCATGGGCGCCCCCGGCGACGACGGCCCGCTCGGCGACTGGTGGCTCTACGAGGACCTGCGCCGCCCCCTCACCCGCCTCGACACCGCGGTCGGCTACAGCCGGGACGAGATCAAGCTGGAGGTCATCACCTACGAGCAGATGCGCCCCGGCTCCTACGACGTCCCCGCCCGCCTCGCCGACATGGACGTCAACCACGTCCAGTCCGCCCTCTGCTTCCCCACCTTCCCCCGCTTCTGCGGCCAGACCTTCACCGAGGCCAAGGACCACGAACTCGGCCTGCTGTGCGTGCAGGCGTACAACGACTGGATGGTGGAGGAGTGGTGCGGCCCGAAGGCCGAGGGCCGCCTGATCCCCCTGACCCTGATCCCGCTGTGGGACGCCGAGCTGGCCGCCGCCGAGGTCCGCCGCAACGCCGCCCGGGGCGTACGGGCCGTCGCCTTCTCCGAGATACCCCCGCACCTGGGCCTGCCCTCCGTCCACACCGACGCCTGGGACCCCTTCCTCGCCGCCTGCGACGAGACCGGCACGGTCGTCGCGATGCACATCGGCTCCAGCAGCCGTATGCCCTCCACCTCCGCCGACGCCCCACCCGCGGTCGGCTCCACCATCACCTTCGCCAACTGCTGCTTCTCCATGGTCGACTGGCTGATGAGCGGCAAGTTCGAACGCTTCCCGAACCTCAAGGTCATGTACGCCGAGGGCCAGATCGGCTGGATCCCCTACATCCTGGAACGCGCCGACGTGGTCTGGGAGGAGAACCGCGGCTGGGGCGGCGTCGCCGACAAGGTCCACCGCCCCCCGTCCGAATTCTTCACCGACCACGTCTACGGCTGCTTCTTCGACGACGCGTTCGGCCTGAAGAACCTCGACGCGATCGGCGTCGGCAACGTGCTCTACGAGACCGACTACCCCCACTCCGACTCCACCTGGCCGAAGTCGAGGGAGGTCGGCGAGGCCCAGATGGGGCACCTGGCTCCCGACGTGGTGGAGCGCATCGTCCGCGGCAACGCCATCGAACTGCTCGGGCTCACCCCCGAGGGGCTCTGGAGCGGTGCATGAGATACGGCATCCAGCTCCCGATCCAGTCCCAGAGCACGATCTACGCCGAGCCCTGGGAGGCCGAGGCGACCCCCGCCGACCTCGTCGGGATCGCCCGCGCCGCCGACCGCGCCGGGTTCGACTACATCGCCGCCTGCGACCACGTGGCGATCCCCCGCCGGCTCGCCCCCGCGATGAGCACCGTCTGGTACGACCCGGTCGCCACCCTCGCCCACCTGGCGGGCGTGACCGAACGGGTCCGGCTGCTCAGCCACGTGGCCGTGGTCGGCCTGCGCCACCCCCTGCTCACCGCCAAGCAGTACGCCACCCTCGACCACCTCAGCGGCGGACGGCTCGTCCTCGGGGTCGGCGCGGGGCACGTCCAGGAGGAGTTCGAGGCGCTCGGCGTCGACTTCGCCCACCGCGGAGCCGTGCTCGACGAGTCGATCGACGCCCTGCGCAGCGCCCTCGGCCCCGAGGAGTTCCCCGAACATCACGGCAAGCTCTATGACTTCGAGGGGCTCGGCCAGCGCCCGAGGCCCGCGCAGTCCCACGTCCTGCTGTGGGTCGGCGGCTCCTCCCCGGCCGCCGTACGACGGGCGGCCCTGAAGGGCGACGGCTGGCTGCCCCAGGGCGACCCCCGGGACCGGCTGCCCGCGCAGATCGAGCGGATACGGCGGCTGCGGGAAGAGGCGCGCCTGGAAGGGCCGTTCGTCGTCGGGGCCATCGCCGAGCCGTTGTACGTCGGCACGCCCGCGTGGGACGTGGGCCGGCGGACGCTGAAGGGCACCCCCGACGCACTCGCCGAGTCCCTGCGCGCCTACCGCGCGATGGGCGTGGACCAGGTCCAGGTGCGGTTCCGCAGCCGTGACCGGCAGGAACTCACCGACCAGATCACGGCGTTCGGCGCCGACATCGGACCCCACCTCTGAGGAGTCACCGCATGGGCAAGCTGGACGGACGTGTCGTGCTCGTCACCGGGGCGGCGCGCGGGCAGGGGGAGCAGGAGGCCCGGCTGTTCCGGGCGGAGGGCGCCGAGGTCGTCGTGGCCGATGTGCTGGACGAGCAGGGCAAGGCGCTCGCCGAGGAGATCGGGGCGCTCTACCTCCACCTCGACGTGGGCCAGGAGGCCGACTGGCGGCGGGCGGTGCAGGCCGCCGTCGAGGAGTACGGGCGTATCGACGGGCTGGTCAACAACGCCGGGATCCTGCGCTTCAACACCCTGCTGGACACCCCTCTCGCGGAGTTCATGCAGGTGTTGCAGGTCAACCAGGTCGGCTGCTTCCTGGGCATGAAGACCGTGGGGCCGGTCATGTCCGACGGGGGCACGATCGTGAACACCGCCTCCTACACCGGGGTCACCGGGATGGCGGGCGTGGGCGCGTACGCCGCCTCCAAGCACGCCGTCCTCGGGCTCACCAGGGTCGCCGCGCTGGAGCTGGCGCCGCGCGGGATCAGGGTCAACGCCGTGTGCCCGGGGGCCGTGGACACCGCGATGTCCAACCCGGCCGTCCTGGACCCGTCGGCGGACGGCGAGGAGGCCTCCCGGGGGCTCGACCGGTTCTACCGCAAGGTCGTGCCGCTGGGCCGGATCGGGCGGCCGCAGGAGGTGGCGGCGCTGGCGCTGTTCCTGACCTCGGCGGACTCTTCGTACATCACCGGGCAGCCGTTCGTGATCGACGGGGGCTGGCTGGCCGGGGTCTCCGTCATCTGAAGCCGTGGCAGCACATCTGACTGACCATCAGCTATTGACCCCTTGTGCGGCCGGTGCCACAGTCGGCGGCAGATTCGCAATCTGACGGACTGTCAGAAACAACTGGGGACGGTGAACCTCCTTGGAATTCGGGCTCTTTGTACAGGGATACGTGGGCAAGCGTGCCGAGACCGACCCGCTGGCCGAGCACAAGGCGCTGATGGAGGAGACCGAGTACGTCATCCAGGCGGACAAGTCCGGCTTCAAGTACGCCTGGGCCTCCGAGCACCACTTCCTGGAGGAGTACTCGCACCTCTCCGCGAACGATGTCTTCCTCGGGTATCTGGCGCACGCCACCGAGCGGATCCATCTCGGGTCGGGGATCTTCAACCCCCTCGCTCAGGTCAACCACCCCGTGAAGGTCGCCGAGAAGGTGGCCATGCTCGACCATCTCACCGAGAACCGCTTCGAGTTCGGCAGCGGGCGCGGGGCCGGGTCGCACGAGATCCTCGGGTTCATACCGGGCGTCACCGACATGAACTACACCAAGGAGATCTGGGAAGAGACCATCGCCGAGTTCCCCAAGATGTGGCTCCAGGACGAGTACGTCGGCTTCCAGGGCAAGCACTGGCAGCTGCCGCCGCGCAAGGTCCTGCCCAAGCCGTACGGGAAGTCGCACCCCGCGATGTGGTACGCCGCCGGCTCGCCGCCGTCGTACGCGATGGCCGCCCGCAAGGGGCTCGGGGTGCTGGGCTTCAGCGTGCAGAAGGTCTCCGACATGGAGTGGGTGCTGGAGCAGTACAAGACGGCGGTGGTGGACGCCGAGCCGATCGGGGACTTCGTCAACGACAACGTGATGGTGACGACGACGGCGATCTGTGCGCCGACGCACGACGAGGCGATCGAGATCGCCGTCAACGGGGGGCTGCACTATCTGCCCTCGCTGGTGTTCCGGTACCACGACACCTTCCCGCGGCCCGAGGGGTTCCCGGTGTGGCCGGAGACGCTGCCCGAGTACACCGCGGAGTTCGTCGAAGTCCTCATCGAGGAGGAACTGTTGATCTGCGGGGACCCGGACGAGGTGGTCCGGCAGTGCAAGCGGTGGGAGCAGGCGGGGGCGGATCAGTTGAGCTTCGGGCTGCCGGTGGGGGTTCCGAAGGAGGAGACGCTGCAGACGATCCGGTTGATCGGGGAGCACGTGATTCCGAAGATCGACACGGATCCTGTGCATCGGACGTCCCGGTTCCGGGGTGCCGCGTAATCGCCGTTGCGGTGTGCGGGTGCGTTGTGGCTGGTCGCGCAGTTCCCCGCGCCCCTAGGTAGGTAGTCCCACCGTGAGCCAGGAGGTGAGCTCCATGCTCGA
This sequence comes from Streptomyces sp. NPDC057253, assembly GCF_042669125.1. NCBI lineage: Bacteria > Bacillati > Actinomycetota > Actinomycetes > Kitasatosporales > Streptomycetaceae > Streptomyces > Streptomyces sp. NPDC057253. The sequence goes on from NZ_JBHUXV010000020.1 coordinate 88,448, forward strand.
TCACGTCATCAAAGGTGCGGCCGTTGTCGATGGGACCGGTGCGCCTGCCTTTGTCGCCGATGTCGGTGTCAGGGACGGTCGGATCGCCGTCATCGGTCACGTCACCGAAGAGGCCCGGTCGAGCGAGGACGCCTCCGGGCTCGTCCTCGCGCCCGGGTTCGTCGATCCGCACACGCACTACGACGCCCAGCTGTTCTGGGACCCGTACGCCACCCCCTCCCTCAACCACGGCGTGACCACCGTCGCCGCCGGGAACTGTGGGTTCACGCTCGCGCCGCTCAACCCCGCCCGTCCCGAGGACGCCGACTACACCCGCCGCATGATGTCCAAGGTCGAGGGGATGTCGCTGGTCGCGCTGGAGGAGGGCGCGCCCTGGTCCTGGAACTCCTTCGGGGAGTACCTGGACGCGCTCGAAGGGCGGATCGCCGTCAACGCCGGGTTCATGGTGGGGCATTGCGCTCTGCGCCGGTACGTCATGGGGCCGGAGGCCGTCGGCGGGCAGCCCAGCGAGGAGCAACTCGCCGAGATGCTACGGCTGTTCCATGAGGCCATGGACGCCGGTGCCTGGGGTTTCTCCACCACCCAGTCCTCCACGCACTCCGACGGGGACGGGAAACCGGTCGCCTCCCGGCACGCCCTGCCCGCCGAACTGCTGGCCCTCTCCCGGGCCGTGGGGGAGCACGAGGGGACGCAGATCGAGGCGATCGTCGCCGGGTGTCTCGATCAGTTCAGTGACGCCGAGATCGACCTGTTCGTGGAGATGAGCGCGGCGGCGGGGCGGCCGCTCAACTGGAACGTGCTGACCATCGACTCGGCCGTCCCGGAACGGGTGCCGAGGCAGCTGTTCGCGAGTGAGCGGGCGCGCAAGGCGGGCGGCCGGGTCGTCGCCCTGACCATGCCGATCCTCACCCCGATGAACATGTCCCTGGGGACCTTCTGCGCCCTGAACCTGATCCCCGGGTGGGGGCCGGTGCTCGGGCTGCCCGTCCCCGAGCGGATCGAGAGGCTGCGCGACCCCGCCGTACAGAAGGACCTGCTGCGGCACTCCCAGGCCAAGGAGGCCGGGGTCTTCCGGCGGCTGACCAACTTCGGGCGGTACGTCATCGGCGACACCTACAGCGAGACGAACCGCGGGCTCAGCGGGCGGGTCGTGGAGGACATCGCGGCCGAGCGCGGCCTTGAGCCGTTCGCCGCGCTCGTCGAGATCTGCGCGGCCGACGACCTCCGTACGGTCCTGTGGCCCATGCCCACCGACAACGACCCGGCGTCCTGGGCCATGCGCGCCGAGGCCTGGCAGCACGAGGACGTGCTGCTCGGCGGGTCCGACGCCGGCGCGCATCTGGACCGGATGTGCGGGGCGCCGTACACCACCCGCTTCCTCGGGGACTGTCTGCGCGGCCGGAAACTGACCTCGCTGGAGCAGGCCGTGAAGATGCTCACCGACGATCCCGCCCAGCTCTTCGGGCTGCGGGAGCGCGGCCGGATCGAGGAGGGCTTCCATGCGGACCTCGTGCTCTTCGACCCGGAGCGGATCGCCGCGGGCACGGCCACCCTGGTGCACGACCTGCCGGGTGACAGTCCGCGGCTGGACTCCAAGGCGATCGGGATACGGGCCGTGTGGGTCAACGGGGTCGAGGCGATCCGGGACGACGTGGTGAGCGGGGCCGTGCCGGGCCGGGTACTGCGGTCCGGACGCGACACACGGACGGTGAGCACCAGGTGAGCGCACCGGACAGCGCGGAGGCGGAATCCGGGGGTGGGACGCGGGGCCGGGCCTCGGGCGGGACGCCAGAAGGCGCCGCGGGCGGGTCGCCAGGACGTGCCGCGGGCGGGGCACGGGGCCCGGCTTCGGTCAGGTCCTCGGCCGGCTCAGGCCCCGGCTCGGGCCCCGCCTCCACGGAGGGCCAGCCGCTGTTCGTCGGTGGTGAGTGGGTGGCCCCCGACGGCGGGTACTACGCGGTGGTCGATCCGGCCACCGAGGAGACCGTCGGGTGGGCCCCGGAGGCCTCGCGGGATCAGGTGCACGCGGCCGGTGCCGCGGCCCGCGAGGCCTTCGGGCCGTGGTCGCGCACGGCACCGGGGGAGCGCGCCGCGATCCTCGCCCGGGCCGCCGACCTCATCCGCTCCCGCCTGCTGCCGTACGCCGAACTCGCCCAGGCGGAGACCGGGGCGACCACTGGCACGGCCCGGGGAATGCAGGTCGGTGTCGCGGCCGCCCGGTTCCGGCGGTACGCGCAGGTCGAGCCCGCCGAGTGGGCGATCCCGCCGCAGATCAACGAGGCCGGGCCGATGGGAAGAGCCGCGGTGATGGGCGCGCTGGCGGTCCGGCAGCCCGTCGGGGTCGTCACCTGCATCACGTCCTACAACAACCCCTGGGCGAACCCCGCCGGGAAGATCGCCCCCGCCCTCGCCATGGGCAACACCGTGGTCGTGAAGCCCGCCCCACAGGACCCTCTGTCGGTCTTCCGCATGGCCGAGGCGCTGGAGGCCGCGGGCGTGCCGCGCGGGGTCGTGAACGTGGTCGGCGGGAGCGCGGTGGAGGTCGGCGAGGCCGCCGTCGACTCGCCCGACGTCGACATGGTCAGCTTCACCGGTTCCACGGCGGTCGGACAGCGCATCGGCGAGGTGTGCGGACGGTCCATGAAGCGGCAGTTGATGGAGCTGGGCGGGAAGGGCGCGGCGGTCGTCCTCGACGACGCCGACCTCGCCTCGGCCGTGGCGGGCATCGGCACGACCTTCTCCTTCTACAGCGGACAGATCTGTACGGCGCCGACGCGCGTGCTGGCACAGCGGCCGGTGTACGAGCGGCTGGTCGAGCAACTGGCCGCCTACGCCCGGAGGTTGAAGGTGGGGGACCCGCGGGAGACCGGGACGGTGGTCGGGCCCCTGATCTCGGCGGCGCACCGGGAGCGGGTGGAGTCGTACGTCGAACTCGGCCGCAAGGAGGGCGCGTCAGTGGTCGTGGGCGGCGAACGTCCCTCCGTGGACCGGGGTTTCTACGTCGCCCCGACCCTGCTCGCCGAGTGCGGTGCGGAGATGCGGGTGGTCCGGGAGGAGATCTTCGGGCCCGTGGTGACCGTCACCCCCTTCGACGACGAGGAGGAGGGGATCGCCCTCGCCAACGACAGCGACTACGGCCTGATCGACTACGTCTGGTCCTCCGATGTCGCCCGCGCCTTCCGGGTGGCCCGGCGGCTGCGGGCCGGGGGCGTCGGGGTCAACACGGTCGGCCGCAACATGGAGGCGCCCTTCGGAGGGTTCCGGCGCAGCGGGGTCGGGCGGGACTGCGGATCGTACGCGCTGCACGCCTACAGCGAGGTGCAGTCGATCGTGTGGCCGGGGTGAGCCGGCTTCCCGGGGAGGGAGTTCGGCCAACTGGCCGGTAACCAGGGCGTGGGCCCGTAGAGTCCCGGAGCGAAGGGCGGCGGACATCGATGTCGTCGCCCTGACTACCAGTCAAATGCCGTTCCGGAGAACTGACTTGAAGCTCACCAAGCGTTTTGCCCTGGCCACCGCCGGTCTCGCCGCCGCGACCGCCCTCGTGGGTGCGGCCACCGGTTACGCCACCCCCTCGGACCCCGCGCCCAAGCCCGTGAAGGCCCCCGCGGCCCTCAAGGTGCCCGACGGCAACAAGCTGACCGCCGTGTACGCCGCCCGGGGCGTGCAGACGTGCACCTGCACCGAGGGTGCCTGGAAGCTCCTCGAGCCTGCCGCCACCCTGTTCGACAGGAGAGGCCGCGCGATCGCCCTGCACTCCCGGGGCCCGGTCTGGGTGTCCACGGTGGACGGCAGCGCGGTGAACGCCACCGCGATCGCCAACTCCCCGAAGACCGGCACCATCCCCGAGCTCCTCCTCCAGGCCACCGCCACCCGGGGCGCGGGCGTCTTCGGGGGCGTCTCCTACATACAGCGCCTGAACACGGCGGGCGGCGTGGCCCCGGCCGGCGCCTGCACCGGCACGGACCAGGTGAGCGTGGCCTACTCGGCGACGTACGCCTTCTACAAGCCGGCGAAGTGAGACGCGTGAGTCGCTGAACGGGGTGGTGGCTCGGGCGCCATGGGGGCGGGCCACCCCCTCTCATCCCTCCAGGTCCACCCGCACGGTCAACTGCCCCGCCCCTATGGCCCGTACGGCCGCACTGTTCACCAGGGGCAGCGAGCGCAGTCGTACGGCGATGTCGTCGTCCGGCATCAGATGCGCGGTCCCCCGGTGCCACCGCCCCCGGATGCGTACCCTGACCCGCGGGTCGGCCTTGATGTTGCGGACGTACTGCGAGCGCTCCCCGAACTCGGAGACCAGCCAGAAGGAGTCGCCGATCCGCTTGCCGCCCACCGGGGTCCGGCGCGGGAGTCCCGAGCTGCGGCCGGTGGTCTCCAGGACGGTCTGGAGGGGCAGCCGCCGCATGAGCGGATTGAGCCGGCGCTGGAGGGCCGCGGCGGCCCGGTACTTGCGGTCGGCGGCGCGGGACCGGCCCTCGGGGTCGGGGGCTGGGCGCTCGGGGGTGCGGGACATGGTCGTTGAGGCTCCCGTCGCTCGTCTTCCGTAGGGTGATCGGCGGCCTCGATGATCTCAGGGTGCGGGCCGGGCGACGAAGGGGAGTCGGCGATGCGTGTGGTGACCTGGAACCTGTGGTGGCGCTTCGGCCCGTGGGAACAGCGGCAGAAGGCGATCCTGGCGGTGCTGCGGGACCTGCGGCCGGATGTGGTGGGCCTCCAGGAGGTGTGGTCGGCGGGCACCGAGAACCTCGCGGAGTGGCTGGCCGGCGAACTGGGCCTGCACTGGGCGTGGGCGCCCTCACCGGCCTCGGAGCGCTGGCAGCGGCGGATCGGCGAGCCGGGGGTGGAGGTCGGCAACGCGGTACTGAGCCGCTGGCCGGTCCTGGACCAGGCGGTCCTCAAACTCCCCGTCCCCGCCGACCTGGACGACGGCCGGCTGGCCTTCCACGCCCGGCTCGCGGGACCGTCGTACGAGATCCCCTTCTTCACCACCCATCTCACCTCGGCGCCGACCGCCTCCGCGGTCCGCTGCCAACAGGTCACGGCGCTGGCGGAGTTCGTCGCCGCCCACCGCTCGGGCACGGACTTCCCGCCGGTGATCACCGGCGACTTCAACGCCTGGCCCGACTCCGACGAGATCCGCCTGTTCGGCGGCTACAAGACGGCCCCGGCCGCACCGGACCAACTGTTCCTGGACGCCTGGGAGTACGCGGACCCGGGTGCCGCGTCGGCCACGTGGGACCCGGCGAATCCGTACATCCGCGTGGACCCGCCGGTCCGTATCGACTACATCCACGTGGGTCCGCCGGGGCCCGGGGGGCTGGGCCACGTCCAGGGCGTACGGCGGGCGGGGGACGGCCCCGTGGACGGGGTGTGGCCGTCGGACCACGCGGCGGTGGTGGCGGACCTGGCGTCGACGCGGGCCTGAGCGATGGCCGGGCGATGTCACAGACCGCGTCGCCCGCTCGTCGTCCTGGCGGCAGTACCACGTCTACGTCCACAGAACGGGGATCTCAGTGTTCGCCGCCTATCTCACGGTCACCCTCCTCGGCGCGGTCTTCAACGGCGCCGCGGCCGTCACCTACCTGATCGGTCACGAGTACCCGAAGACCCAGGCGGACATGAAGGGCATACCCCGCAAGTACGTCCCGGTCCTGGGCACGCTGCTGGCGGCGGGCACGGTGGGTCTCCTGGCCGGTCTCGCCGTCCCCCTCCTGGGCACGCTCGCCGCGACCGGCCTCGTCCTGTACTTCATCGGCGCGATCGTCGCCCATGTGCGGGTGGGCTCCCGCGACATCGTGGGCGGGATCGTGTTCCTGGCCACGGCGGTGGCGGTGCTGGTTCTGGGCCTGGCCGACCACGGCCCGTGGTGACAGCTCAGAGCGACTTGAGGAGGGCGGCGAAGGCGGCGGGGCTGACGGTGACGACGGTTTCGGCGGCGTCGGAGTCCGTGATGTGGACTCCGTGGGGGTCGGTGGATATGTGGACGCAGGCCTCGCCCTCTTGGCAGTAGGAGGACTTCCGCCAGGTGTCGGTGGTCATCTGGGCTCCTTCACAGGTTCTGGTCGATGGAGTGGATCAGGTCGCGGGACTTCGCCGGGCTGAGGGCCAGGGCCTCCACGACGTCCAAGAGGCGCCGGTACTTCTCCAGATGGGCCTCGGCATCGATGAGCATCGGACCGTGGAACTGGTCCAACTGCACGGTGTCCAGCAGTGGCACGGGCCCGCAGAGGTAGTTGATGGACTGTCCCGACCCGGGGAACGCCCCGACGTCGAAGGGGAGCACCCGAAGGGTGATGTGCTCCCGCAGGCTCATGTCGATCAGATGCCGCAGTTGCTCCCGTGCCACCCGCCGGCCGCCGACCCGCATGTGCAGGGCGGCCTCATGGATCACCGTGCTGTACGGATTCGGGTCCGCCCGGAAGACGAAGTCCTGCCGCTTGATGCGGTGCGAGACGCGGTGCTCGACCTCCGGCGGCGTGGGAGCCGGGATCGCCTGGCGGAAGATCTCCCGGGCGTGCTCGGCCGTCTGGAGCATGCCGGGGATGTGGGCGGTGAACGCGGTTCGCAGGGCCGTCGCGTGGTGCTCCAGCTCGGCCAGCGAGAGGAGCCCCGAGGGCAGTACCTCGCGATATGCCTCCCACCACCAGCCTCGGGACTTTTCGGCCGCCATCTCGGCCAGGGCGTCGACGTAGGGCTGGTTCGTGCACGAGTAGAGGGCGGCCATCGCCCGCACGCGCTCCGGACTCACGCCGAACCGGGAGGACTCGACGTTGCTGAGTTGACCCGAACTCGTGCCGAGCAACTGGGCTGCCTCGGTCGAGGTCAGACCGGCCCGCTCCCGGAGTTTGCGCAGCTCCGTGGCGAGCCGGACACGGCGGGCCGTGGGCGCGGGGCGTGGCGTCATGGAATCTCCTCCCACCGGGCGTCCAGCGGGTTTGTCACCCACACGAGGGAGAAGAGGCCGAGATCCTTCGAAGTGCCGCAAAGCACCTTTGCGAACCCCCTATCGTCATTGCAGGCGCCACCCCACCTGGAAGCGCACCGTGGGACGCCACGGCGGAGACACCAGGCACCCGTCCAACTCCCCTCGGTGATCGGAGACTTCCGTTGGCCACCGTATCCCCGTCCTGGAACTACACCCTGCATCTTCCGCACGATCCACGCGCACCGGGTATCGCGAGGGGCGCCCTGCGCCTGATCCTGGCCGCCCACGACCTCCCGGACTTGACCCCCACCGCGGAGCTCCTCGCGGCGGAACTCCTGACGAACGCGCATCTGCATACGAAGGGCCCCTACGCGTTCCGCCTCCTCTCCCCGTCCCCCGGCAGGGTGAGGGTGGCGGTCTGGGACACGGACCCCCGGGTCCCGACCGCCTTCACGACGGACAAGCCCCCCGCCGCCTTGGACGCAGAGCACGGCAGGGGCCTGCACCTGGTGAGGGCCTGCGCGGACACGACGGGCGTCTCGGTACTGCGCGAACTGGGCGCGTCGAGAGGAGGCAAGCTGCTGTGGGCGGAGTGCGGGGTGCCGGGGAGGTGAGCCGGGCCATACTGAGAGGTGGAGCGACCGCTGTTCACCAGGAGCCGACCATGAGCGCACAGCCCGAGCACGGCTGGGGAGCGATGCCCCTCCCGGAGATCCGGACCGTGAATGACCTGCGCAGCGCGCTCAGCCGCTACGGCTTCCCCGGTGACCGCGAGCGCTTCGAGGAGGAACTGGCGGCAGCCATAGGAGCCTCCCCGACGAACGACTTCGCGGGCGCCGCGGCAGTGGTCCGCGCCTACCGGCACCGGGTCCTGATCAGGAACTCCTCCGAGATCATGACGGCCCTGGAAGACGCCCGTGGCGGAGGCGGCCGTACGTGAACGAGACCCCGCTGGAGGAGGCCGAGCCCGCGAGGAAGGCGTTCGGTGATCTGACGGACGGGGAGCGGGACAGGGTCCGCGAGGCACTCACCGCCATCGCCCGGGACCCTGCGGTGGGCCGCGAGATCCCCGGCTGGCGCCCTCCGTCCGTCGAGTACACGTACACCACCCCCCTCGCCCCCGACTCGGCGGAGGCGATCACGGTGGTCTACACCCACACACCGGGCCTGGGGATCACCGTCGTCTACTACTTCCGTGATCCACAGCTGGTGGACTGAGGCACTCGCCCCACTACGCCTTGGGGACGGTCCACTCCCGCGGTTCGTCCAAGCCTTCCGGCTTGTACAGCACGGACTCAGGGCGCTTGTCGCCGGGGACGGGGAACACCAGTTTTCCGCGGGCGCACTTGCCGGCGGTCACCGTGATTTCGAACGGAAACTCCGGCTTCGGGAAGTCACCGTAGGTGGTGCCGGACGGGCTGATGCGGCTGCCGTCGCTGTAGTACAGCGTCCAACTGGTCGTGTTGTCCGTGTACGAGCCTTTGACGCCACACAGTTTGAGGTCGGTGTAGGCCCACACATACCCAGGCGCACCGGCCTCTTCGTCGGCCTTGCCGACGGACGTGAAGCCCTGCTTGTAGCCAAGCACCGTCAGCTTGCCTTCGAAAGGCTTGGCCGGGTCGACATTGTTCAGCTTCCAGGTGTCTCCAAAGGCGAACGGCTTCGGTGCCGAAGGTGCGGGGGCCGACGCCTCGTCTGCTCCGGGGGTGGCGATGACGGTCTGTGCGCTGGTCACTGTCATCGTGGCCGTCGCCGAAGGAGCCGCCTTGTCCGCACCGGAGTCCGCTGTGACACCTATCAGAACACCGGCCAATAGGCCGGTAAGTGCCGCTCCCGCATGGGTGAGGACGCCTCTGCGTGAGCGCGCGGGATGCGGTGGATGAGCGGCATCGTCGCGGGCTTGGGTGCGCAGTGGTCCCTCAGGGGGGCCTGAGGGGGGCGGGCTGTTCATGGCTTCAGCGTCCGACGGCCAGGCCGTTCGCGCACGCCGGGCCTGTTGGGCGGTGGCTGAGTCAGCGGCGTCAGCGGCGTCACGGCTGCTCCGACATGCGGTCCGACGGGCCAGGTGCTGAACTGAAGACCGGATCTGATCGAGCACAGGACGTTGCGATGACCGGCAACGGCAGACGACGTGGCCCCGTGTGGCGCATGCGAAGGAAGTGGGCCTCCACGGGCCTGTTGGGCAGGATCCTGGCCGTAGCCTTGGGGTTGTTCGCCGCCTTTGTGCTCCTGGGGAGCATCCTCAGCGCCGTCGATCCGTCTGACGGTGAGCCCGGCTCCCCCGTGTCCTCCGCAACTCCGGCAGTCGGCGTCTCCACCACCGGACTCCCCACGCACCGCGTCGAACTTCCGACGGTCACGGCCACCGAGACCGTGACCGTCGCGCCCCCTCCCTCTCCCACCAAGACCGTGACGGAGACGGCCGAAGCTCCCGAAGCGGTAACGACGGCCCCCGCCCCTGACGTGTACTACGAGAACTGCGACGAGGCCCGGGCCGCCGGTGCTGCTCCGCTCCACCGCGGCGACCCCGGGTATGGCCCGCATCTCGACAGGGACGGTGACGGTGTGGCCTGCGAGCCGTATGCGGGGCCCTGACCGCGCAGGGAGACGGAGTTGGGCGCAGTGGTCAGTCGGTCCGGTTCTGGCCCGTGAACATGTCGATCAAGGCGTGCGGGGTGTTCTCGCCGAACATGAGCGCGTACAGCTCCGTGCCCTCGGCCGCCGTTTCCGCGCTGCGGGGGAACATGGGCTCTTCGTACGCCGTGAGCGCGGTCTCGATGTCGTCGGGGTGGGTCGCGAGGGACCGGGCCAGTTCGGCGCCGTCGAGCATGGCGAGGTTGGCGCCCTCGCCGTTCGGGGCGGCGACATGGGCGGCGTCGCCTATCAGGGTCACTCCGGGGACCCGCTCCCACCGGTGCTCGGCGGGCAGGGCGGCGAGGGGACGCAGCACCGGCGCGGTGTCGGCGTCGGTGATCAGCGCCGTGAGTTCCGGGGCCCAGCCGGCGAACTCCCGCGCGATCCCCGCGAGGGCCGCCGCGGAGTCCGTGAAGTCGATGTCCGCGAACCACTCCCGCGGCCGCGCGAGCATCACGTAGGTGTGCAGGTTGCCGCCCCTCTCCCGGTGCGTCACGAAACCCTTGCCCGGCGCGAGTGCGTACAGCGCCTCACCCCCGACCACCTTCGCGCCGGCCGGGTGCCGGGTGTCGGCGTCGTGCAGGTAGACCTCGACGCAGGACATGCCGGTGTACTCCGGCACCACGGCCGAGAGCAGCGGCCGGACCCGCGACCACGCGCCGTCCGCGCCGACCAGGAGGTCGGTGACGGCCGCGGAGCCGTCCGCGAAGGTCACCTCGTGGCGGCCCCCGCTGAGCGCACGCGTACCGCTGACCTTGTGGCCCCAGCGGACCGTGCCGGCCGGCAGCGAGTCCAGCAGCAGCTGCCGCAGCTCACCGCGCTGCACCTCGGGACGGCCGCCCGTGCCGTCGTCGGGCTGGTCGAACAGCACGGTCCCGTCCGGGGCGACCAGCCGTGCCGCCTCGCGGCCCTCCAGCACGAGGCCGGCGAACTCGTCCGCCAGCCCGGCCGCCTCCAGCGCGAGCCGACCGTTGTAGTCGTGGATGTCGAGCATTCCGCCCTGCGCCCGCGCCGACGGGGAGGCCTCCGCCTCGTAGACGGTGGACGGAATGCCGTGGACGTGCAGGACGCGGGCGAGCGTGAGGCCACCGAGTCCGGCGCCGATGATCGTGACGGGGCGCTTCAAGGGGCTCTTCAGGGCATGGCTGTTCGTCATGGTGGCTCCTTCGGGAGGGGCCGCCCGGTGATCTCCGGCCGGCCGTCTCCAGCAAGGTTCCGGGCCCCCGTCGACAGGCCACCGACACCGCTCCCACAGCCCCGACAGACCGCCGACGCCACACCTACAGCCCCGACCGACCACCCACACCGACCCCGACACCGCACCCCCGACCAGTAATGCCGACCAGTCGGTATGGACATCCCGGCCCCCGCCCGGTACAGATGCACCCATGCGAATCTCCGTGACCATCTTCCTCACCGACGAGACCATCACCCCGACCCGGCTCGCCCGTGAGCTGGAGGCGCGGGGCTTCGCCGGGCTCTACCTGCCCGAGCACACCCACATCCCCGTCGAGCGCACCACGCCGTACCCCGCCGGCGGCGACCTGCCGCGCGAGTACGGCCGTACCCTCGACCCCTTCGTCGCGCTCGGCCAGGCCGCCGCCGTCACCGAGTCGCTCGGCCTCGGCACCGGCATCACGCTCGTCGCCCAGCACGACCCGATCGACCTCGCCAAGCAGATCGCGACCCTGGACCACCTCAGCGGCGGCCGTTTCACCCTCGGCCTCGGCTTCGGCTGGAACGTCGAGGAAGCCGCCGACCACGGCGTCGAGTGGCGCACCCGCAGGGAGCTGGTCCGCGACCGGATGGCGCTCATGGCGGCCCTGTGGGCGGACGAACCGACCGCCTACGAGGGCCAGTTCGGGAGCGTCCGGGCCAGCCACGCCTTCCCCAAGCCGATCCAGCGGCGGACCCTCGTGGGCGGCGCCGCCGGGCCCAAGCTGTTCTCCCACATCGTCGAGTACGCCGACGGCTGGCTCCCCATCGGCGGCCGCGGCCTCACCGAGTCCCTGCCCGTGCTGCGCGCCGCCTGGTCCGACGCCGGCCGCGACCCGGCCGCCCTCCAGGTCGTCCCCTACGCCGTCTTCCCGAACCCCGGCAAGCTCGCGCACTACGCCGACCTGGGCATCGAGGAGGTCGTGGTGCAGCTGCCCCCGGCGGGGGAGGGCGAGGTGCTGAAGGCGCTGGACGAGTATGCCCGTTATGTCGAGAACGGCGGTGATGGGGTGTGACGTCACCCACCTCCGGGCAGCCCCTCCGTCCTGATCACACCGCTCGTATGCTCGAAGGATGACGACCTCCGCGACCTCCGGAACCGGCTCCACCGACCGCCCCAGCGGTACCGGCCCCACCGAGAACTCCATGCGTCGCGCTCTCAAACGTGCCCGGGACGGCGTCGCCCTGGACGTGACAGAAGCGGCGGTCCTGCTGCAAGCGCGCGGCGAGGCCCTCGCCGACCTCACCGCCTCCGCCGCCCGTGTCCGGGACGCCGGCCTCGAACAGGCCGGCCGCCCCGGTGTCATCACGTACTCGAAGAGCGTCTTCATCCCCCTCACCCGGCTGTGCCGGGACAAGTGCCACTACTGCACCTTCGTGACCGTGCCCGGCAAGCTCCGCCGGGCCGGTCACGGCATGTTCATGTCCCCGGACGAGGTCCTCGACGTGGCCCGCAAGGGCGCCGCGCTCGGCTGCAAGGAAGCCCTGATCACCCTCGGCGACAAGCCCGAGGACCGCTGGCCGGAGGCCAGGGAGTGGCTGGACGCGCACGGCTACGACGACACGATCGCGTACGTGCGGGCCATCTCCATCCGCATCCTGGAGGAGACCGGGCTCCTGCCGCATCTCAACCCGGGCGTGCTCTCCTGGACCGACTTCCAGCGGCTGAAGCCCGTGGCGCCCTCCATGGGCATGATGCTGGAGACCACGGCCACCCGGCTGTGGTCCGAGCCCGGCGGCCCCCACCACGGCTCCCCGGACAAGGAGCCCGCCGTACGGCTGCGGGTGCTGGAGGACGCCGGCCGCTCCTCCGTCCCCTTCACCTCCGGCATCCTCATCGGGATCGGGGAGACGTACGAGGAGCGCGCAGAGTCCCTGTTCGCGCTCCGGCGCACGGCACGGTCGTACCACTCCATCCAGGAGCTGATCATCCAGAACTTCCGCGCCAAGCCGGACACCGCGATGCGCGGCATGCCGGACGCGGAGCTGGACGAACTCGTCGCCGCGGTCGCCGTCGCCCGGCTCATCATGGGACCGGCCGCCAACATCCAGGCCCCGCCGAACCTCGTCGACAGCGAGTACGAGCGGCTGATCGGGGCGGGCATCGACGACTGGGGCGGGGTCAGCCCGCTCACCATCGACCATGTCAACCCCGAGCGCCCCTGGCCGCAGATCGAGGAGCTCACCGAGCGGTCGCGCGCCGCCGGATTCGAACTGCGGGAACGTCTCTGCGTGTACCCGGAGTTCGTGCAGCGCGGCGAGCCGTGGCTGGATCCCCGGCTGCGGCCTCACGTGGCGGCCCTCGCCGACCCCGCCACCGGACTCGCGCGCCCCGACGCGCTTCCGCAGGGCCTTCCCTGGCAGGAGCCCGAGGAGGTCTTCGTCCCGTCCGGCCGTACGGATCTGCACGCCACGATCGACACCGAGGGCCGTACGTCCGACCGCCGCGACGACTTCGACGAGGTCTACGGCGACTGGGGCGCCCTGCGCGAGGCGGCCGCTCCCGGGATGGTCCCGGAGCGCATCGACACGGACGTACGGGACGCGCTGCGGACCGCCGCCGACGACCCCACGAAGCTGACCGACGAGGAGGCCCTCGCGCTGCTGCACGCGGACGGGTCCGCGCTGGACGCGCTGTGTCAAGTGGCCGACGACGTACGCAAGTCGGTGGTCGGCGACGACGTGACGTACATCGTCACGCGGAACATCAACTTCACCAACGTCTGCTACACCGGCTGCCGGTTCTGCGCCTTCGCCCAGCGCCGCACCGACGCCGACGCCTACACCCTCTCCCTCGACCAGGTCGCCGACCGCGCCCAACAGGCCTGGGAGGTGGGCGCGGTGGAGGTCTGCATGCAGGGCGGCATCCATCCCGACCTGCCGGGGACGGCGTACTTCGACATCGCGAAGGCGGTCAAGTCCCGGGTGCCCGGGATGCATGTGCACGCCTTCTCACCGATGGAGGTCGTCAACGGCGCGACCCGCACAGGCATGTCGATCCGGGAGTGGCTGACCGCGGCCAAGGAGGCGGGCCTCGACTCCATACCCGGCACCGCGGCCGAGATCCTCGACGACGAGGTCCGCTGGATCCTCACCAAGGGCAAGCTGCCGACGGCGACCTGGATCGAGGTGATCGAGACCGCGCACGAGGTCGGCCTCCGCTCCACCTCGACGATGATGTACGGCCATGTCGACCAGCCCCGCCACTGGCTGGGCCACCTGCGCACCCTGGCCGGCATCCAGCAACGCACGGGCGGCTTCACGGAGTTCGTGACGCTCCCCTTCATCCACACCAACGCCCCGGTGTATCTGGCGGGCATCGCGCGGCCGGGTCCGTCGATGCGGGACAACAGGGCGGTCACGGCGATGGCCCGGCTGCTCCTGCACCCCTGGGTCCCGAACATCCAGACCAGCTGGGTCAAGCTCGGCACCGAGGGCGCGGCGGAGATGCTCCGCTCCGGCGCCAACGACCTGGGCGGCACCCTGATGGAGGAGACGATCTCGCGGATGGCGGGGTCGTCGTACGGCTCGTACAAGTCGGTGCGGGACCTGATCGCGGTGGCGGAGGCGGCGGGTCGGCCCGCGCGTCCGCGCACGACGCTGTACGGCGAGGTGCCCGAGGAGCGGCAGCAGGCGGCCCGGGCCTCGGACGGGCACCTGCCGGAGCTGCTGCCGCTGCTGGACTGACAGCGCTCTGGACAGGCGCCGAGACGGGGGCCGGTACGATGATCCGACCCCCGTTCGACGGGGATCCTTAGCCGAGGAGATGCGTGCCGTGCCAGCCCCGAAGGTCTGGGTGACGGGTCTGACCGTGGGGGCGGTCGCCGCTGTCGTCGTCCTGGCCGTACAGGCCGACAAGGGAACCAAGCCGAGCGTGGCCCTCACCAGCAGGCCCAGCGTGTCGGCGTCCCCGAGCGCGTCCCCGCGGCCCGAACCGTCCGCGACCGCGCTCCCGGACGCCTCCGGCACCGGCCGCCGGATCGTCTACTCGCTCGGCGAGAAGCGGGTGTGGCTGGTCGACGCGAGCGAGGCGGCCCGGCGCACCTTCGCGGTGTGGCCGGGGACGGTCGACCCGGCCCCCGGCACCTACTCGGTCTCCCTGCGCCGGGGCGAGCCGACGACCGGCTCCGACGGCGTGCGGATCGAGCACATCGTCTACTTCACGGCGGTGGACGGCGTCAACGTCGCCTTCTCCAACGCGGTGGACGGCTCCTCGCCCCCGCCCGCCGGCGGCACACAGACCGGCGGCATCCGCATGAAGACGGCGGACGGCTCGGCACTGTGGACGTTCGGCGAGACGGGGACGAAGGTCGTCGTCGTCAACTAGCGCTGCGGTCGGGCAGGTTGACCACCAGCAGGACGATCCCGCTGAACACGAACACCCGCAGGGCCGCGTCCAGCCCGTTCCAGGTGTCCGACTGCCACATGGAGAACCACTCCCCGCCGACCGCGATGAACCCGGCGCCGAACAGCACCATGAGCATGAGCAGCCCGTAGGTGGAGAACCGCCGGGCGGCCTGGTCGTCCCGCCGCACCCACAGCCAGGTGCCGTAGATCAGCACCAGCGCGGCCAACGTCTCCCAGACGATGATCGCCACATACGCCGTGTTCTGAAGTCCCTTGCTGGTGACGGCTCTCCACATCAGATCGTCGTCCTTGAACGTCGTGTCCATCGCAAGAACATGCTGCACAAACGCCTGATTGGTCCCGAAGTCCGTAATGTTCCCGAACGCGACGAGCGCTGTGTAGAGCGCGACACTCGCGGTGAGGAGGGTGGCGGAGAGGTGGAGTGCGGTGCGGGGGGTGCGTGGGGGTGTCGATGCCATGGGGGCCATCTTCCCCGGGATCCGAGGGTGTGATCCAGACCGTGAGACAGAATGATGGCCATGACGAGGGCACGGCTGACGATGCAGGAGCTGATCGCACAGCGCAGGCGGGCCGGATTCGTCGGCCGGGGCGCTGAACGAGCCGCGTTCCGCACGAACTTCGACCTCCCGCCGGAGGACGAGCGGCACCGGTTCCTGTTCCACGTGCACGGCAACGCCGGGGTCGGGAAGACCTTTCTGGTTCGGGAGATGGAGCAACTGGCCCGGGACAAGGGGGCCTTGACGGCGTACGTCGACGAGAGTGTCGGCAGTGTGCTGGAGGCGATGGCGGCGATCAGTCGGCAACTCGGGGCCCAGGGATGCCGGTTCAAGGAACTGGAGCGGCTCCTCGCCGCTCACCGGGAGCGTCGGCATGAGGCGGAGGCCGCCGTCGCCGGCCTTGAGGAGGAGCCGGAGGGACCGTCGGCGGGCAGTATGGTCGTGGCGCGGGCGGGACTGGCCGGGCTGGGGATGGTGCCGGGGGCCGGTGCCTTCGCGGGAGTCCTTGACGCAGCTCAACTCGCCCAGGGCGCCGACCGGTTGCGGGCCCGGCTGAGTGCGCGCCTGCGCAGCCAGGAAGACGTTCACCTGGTGATGCAGCCGGAGTCGGTGCTCACTCCGGTGCTGCTGAACGAACTCACCGACGCGGCGGCCACGGCCCCCTGGATCGTCCTGTTCTTCGACACCTACGAACGGACCGGCCCGTTCCTCGACGGTTGGCTGCACGAGGTGATGACCGGCGACCGTCACGGCACCCTCCCCGCCACGGTCGTCGTGGTGACGGCAGGCCAGCGCCCCTTCGACACCGCCCGCTGGGGCGCCTTCGCCGACTTCATGACGGACGTGCCCCTCGGACCGTTCACCGAGGCGGAGGCGCGGGGGCTGCTGGCGGGCAAGGGGGTCGTCGCCGAGCCGGTGGTCGAGGAGGTCCTGCGGCTCACGGGCGGGCTGCCCGTCCTGGTCTCCACCCTCGCCGAGCAGCGCCCCACCGACCCCGACGACATCGGCGACCCCAGCGCCACGGCCGTGGAACGCTTCCTGAGGTGGGAGCAGGATCCCGTACGGCGATCCGCGGCCCTCGCGTGCGCGCTGCCCCGCCAGCTCGACATGGACGTGTTCCGGGCGGCCGTCGACTGCCAGGACGGCGAGGCGGACGCGCTCTTCGCCTGGCTGCGGGCCCTGCCGTTCGTGGTCGACCGCGGCGACCGGCTCCACTACCACGACCTGGTACGGGACGCGATGCTGCGGATGCAGCGGGGCCGCTCCCCGCGCGGCTGGGCACAGCAACACAGCGGCCTGGCACGGAAGTTCGGCGAGTGGCGGGCGGAGTGCGAAGTCGGCCGAGGCGAGCGGGAGTTGTGGACGGACGAGAGCTGGCGGGAGCTGCGCCTCGCCGAGTCCTACCACCTGCTGTGCACCCAGGCCCGCGCCGCCCTGCCCGAGGTGCTGCGGGACTTCACCGCCGCCTGCGACACGGACGACGCCACCGCCGCCCGCTGGGCACGGGTCCTGCTGGACGCGGGCCGGGACGGCGACACGGAGGCGGTGTCCCGGTGGGGCAGCGAACTGTCCCGCGCGCTCACCGAGGGCGGAGTGCCCGCGGCCCTCGACCGACTGCTGTCCCGCGCCGGCCTCGACGCACCGGCCCAGGCCCACGCCCGAGTGGTACGCGGCACCGCGCTGCGCCGCCTCGGCGCGCTGGAGGAGGCACTGCGCGAGTACGACCGGGCGGTGGCACTCGACACCGGGCTCGCGCGCGCCTACCGGGGCCGCTCCTACGCCCGCGGCGAACTCGGCGACTACGAGGCGGCGGTCGACGACCTCGACCACGCCCTCGCGCTGGAGCCGGACAGCCCCTCCGCCCACTCGGTCCGCGGCGAGTACCACCGGGTGCTGAACCACCCCGACCAGGCGCTCCGGGACCTGGACCGGGGGATCGAGCTGGACCCCGCCCACCACTTCGCCTGGGCGTCCCGGGGCGCCGTCCACCTGACCCGGGGCGACCTCCAGGCCGCGCGGGCGGACCTGGACCGCTCACTGGACCTGAACCCCGACTACACCTGGGCCCTGGTCCGCCGCGCCCGCGTATGGCGGGGCCTGGGCGACCCCGTCCGCCAACTGGCCGACCTGGACCGAGCGGTCGCCCTCCAGCCGGACTGGCCCTGGGGCCGCTGCGAACGCGGCGACGCGCTCCGCAACGCCGGCCGCGTCGAGGAGTCCCTCCGCGACTACGACCACGTCCTCGCCCTCGACCCCGACTACGCCTCCGCCCACGCGAGCCGGGGCGCCGCCCTGGCCGCCGTCGGCCGTCACGAGGAGGCCGTCACCGCCCTCGACCGCGCCGTGCGTCTCAACCCCGCCTACACCTGGGCCCTGTGCCGTCGAGCCGAGGCCCATCTCGCCCTCGGCGCCATCGACTTGGCCCTCACCGACGCGGACCGCGCATGCGAACTCAGCCCGGACGACGAGCGGGCGGGTGCGGTGCGGGAGCAGGTGCGCCGGGCCGCCGGAGAACCCCGGCCCCGGCCCTGATCCTTGCCGCGATGCTCCTCAGACGCGGTCCCCGTCCGTCCCCCTCAGGTCATAGGCCCGCCGCGCCTCCTCCACCCTCTCCAGATTCGGTGACCACTGTGCGAGCGTCGCGAACAACGGGGCCAGGCTGCGGCCGAGTTCGGTGATCTCGTACTCCACCCGGGGCGGGACCTCCGCGTGGTAGGTGCGGTGGACCAAGCCGTCGCGTTCCAGTTGGCGCAGGCGCTGGGTCAGGACCTTGGGCGTGATGGTGGCGATGCGGCGCTGCAACTCCACGAAGCGCTGGCGGCCGTACTCGTGCAGGGTCCACAGGACCGGTGTGGTCCAGCGGCTGAAGACGATGTCGACCACGGGGGCGATGGGACAGGCGTTCGCGGGTGTGATCTCCGTCACGTGGGTCCCTTTCGTCCATTGCTTTCCTCTAGGTACTCACTGTCTTCCCGACAGTAGCGTCGCCGTGTGTCCACAGGAACCTCGGAAAAGGGGAGCAACATGATCGTGGTGACCGGTGCTACGGGGAACGTCGGACGGCCGCTGGTGAAGGCGCTGCTCGCGGCGGGGGAGAGGGTCACGGCCGTGTCCCGGCGAAGCCCCGGCGAGATCCCTGCGGGGGTGCGGCATCACCGGGCCGACCTCGCAACACCCCAGACCCTCAAACCGGCCCTCGACGGCGCGGAGTCCCTGTTCCTCCTGACCTCCGGCGACTTCATGGCGGCGGGCGGTGACCTCGGGCAGGTCCTGGAAGTGGTCCGTGCCGCGGGGGTCCGGCGGGTGGTCCTGCTGTCGTCGCTCGGGGTCGGCACCGGCGACCACCCCTCCGCGCCGGTGGACGCCGTACGGCGGTCAGGGCTCGGCTGGACCATGCTGCGGCCCGGCGGCTTCCACTCCAACACCCTCCAGTGGGCCGGCGGGGTGCGCGCCGAGCGGACGGTGAGGGCACCCTTCGGGGACGTCGCGCTGCCGACGGTCGATCCGGACGACATCGCCGAGGTGGCCGCCGTGGCGCTGCGGGATGCCGAACATGCCGGGCTGGTCCATGAGTTGACCGGTCCGGTACCGGTCTCCCCGCGGCAGCAGGCCGCCGCGATCGGGGACGCGCTGGGCGAGCCCGTGCGGTTCGTCGAGCAGAGCCGGGCCGAGGCGAGGGCGGAGATGACGCGGTTCATGCCCGAGCCCGTCGCGGACGCCACTCTCGACATCCTCGGCGCCCCGCCGGAGGGACTACGGCGAGTCCGCCCCGACATCGAGCGGATCCTCGGCCGCCCACCCCGCTCCTTCACGGACTGGGCGACCCGCAACGCCGCCGCCTTTCGCTGATCGCGGCGGGGCGCTGGGGCGCCCGCCCGGCTCCTTCGGGGAGTGGGCGACCCGCAACGCCGCCGCTTTTCGCTGATCGCGGCGGGGTGCTGGGGCGCCCGCCCGGCTCCTTGGCGGACTGGGCGACCCGTAACGCCGCCGCCTTTCGTTGATCGCGGCGGGGTGCTGGGGCGCCCGCCCGGCTCCTTCGCGGGGTGCGCGACTCGCAACGCCTGCGCCTTTCGCTGATCGCGGCGGGGTGCTGGGGCGCCCGCTCGGCTCCTTCGCGGAGTGGGCGACTCGCAACGCCGCCGCCTTTCGCTGATCGCGGCGGGGTGCTGGGGCGCCCGCTCGGCTCCTTCGCGGGGTGCGCGGCTCGCAACGCCGCCGCCTTTCGCTGATCGCGGCGCGGTGCTGGGGCGCCCGCCCGGCTCCTGCGCGGAGTGCGCGACCCGCAACGCCGCCACCTTTCGCTGATCGCGGCTCGGCGACGGCGGCCTCCACGACGCGGCTTCCGCGACGCGGCTTCCGCGACGACGCCCCCGCGACGACGCCCCCGCGACGGCGGCCTCCGTGACGGCGGCCTCCGCGACGGCCGCCCGCGCCTTTCGGTCAATAGCGGTGCATCCTCACACGCCCCCTGAACCCCGCACCCCCCGTCGATTACAGTGCTGAGCGTCGTACATACGGACGGTTGCCACGGGGAGGTCTTGGTGGGTGCGACAGCCGGGGCCGTCGTGTGGGGCCGAGCCGAGCAGCAGGACTTTCGGAGCCGGGTGCGCGGGACACTTCTCGGCGTGGCCGTCGGTGACGCGCTGGGCGCTCCCGTGGACGCGCTCGGGCTGGACGAGATCCGGGAGGCGTACGGCGCCGAGGGGCTCGTGGACCTCGGGTTCGGGTACGGCAGACGCGGCGCGGTCACTCACCTCACCCAGCTCAGCCTGTTCACCGTGGACGGGCTCATCCGCGCCCAGGTGCGCCGGGACACCGGCGCCTGGCATCCGCCCACCGATCTGCACCGGGCGTATCTGCGCTGGGCCGCCACCCAGCGCGACTGGGGACCCGACGAGCGGCGCAAGGACGACGGCTGGCTGGCCCGCGAGGAGTGGCTGTACGCCCGCCGCGACCCGACCCGCTCCCTGCTGATCGGGTTCGGCGACGACACCATGGGGACGCTGGAGTCGCCCAAGAACCCGAACGAACTCGGGCCCGAGGCCACCGCCCGGTCCGCGCCCTTCGGGCTCCTCGTCGGATGGGAGCCGCAGCTCGTCGTACAGCTGGCCGTGGAGTGCGCGGCGCAGACCCACGGGCACCCGGTCGCCTATCTGTCGGCGGGCGCGTACGCCGTGATCGTGCACGCGCTGGCCCTCGGCGACGGTCTGGACGGAGCCGTGCAGCGGGCGCTCGCGCTGCTGGCCGCGCGGCCCGGGCACGAACCCGTGTCGGACGCGCTCCAGCACGCGCTGGGCGCGGTACGGCAGGGGATGCCCACCCCGGCGCGGGTGGAGGAGCTCGCCGCGGACGGATCGGCGGACGGGCTGCTGTCGGCGGCCGTGTACTGCGCCCTGGTCGGCGAGGACGTACGGCACGGCCTGTGCCTCGCCGTCAACCACGACGGCCCCTCCGCCGCGGCCGGCGCCCTCACCGGCGGCCTGCTCGGCGCCCTGCACGGCGAGACGGCCCTCCCGCCGGCCTGGCTGGCCGAACTGGAGGGCCGTCCCACGATGCTGGAGCTGGCCGACGACTTCGCGATGGAGATGACCCAGGGCCCGGCCCTGCACGGCCCGGCCGGCGCGTCCCCGGGCTGGCTCGCCCGCTATCCGAGGGGCTAGTCCGTCAATCGCGGGCAGTCAATCGCGGGCAGTCAATCGTGGGCCGTCATCGCGGGCCGTCAATCCCGTGCCGACGTCCCGATCACGTCGTCCACCCCACCCGCCGGAGCCGGGATCGCCGCGGCCGCCGCCCCGTCGCCGTCCCCGTCGGTGTTGATCTTCTCGATGATCGCGAGGCGTTCCGGGGTGTCCTCGGGCTTGATGAAGCCGATGAGGATGTAGAGGACCAGGGAGACGGCCAGCGGGATCGAGACCTGGTACTGGAGCGGGACCCCGCCGTCGACGTTCCAGTTGATCGGGTAGTTGACCAGCCAGAAGGCGAGCAGACCCATCGACCAGCTGGTCAGCGCCGCCGTGGGGCCGGAGCGGCGGAACGGGCGGAGCAGGCCCAGCATCATCGGGATGGCGATCGGGCCCATCAGACCGGCGACCCACTTGATGACCACCGTGATGATGTCCTTGAAGGCGGGGGAGTTGACCTGAGTCGCCACCGCCATCGACAGGGCGAGGAAGACCACCGTGGTCACCCGCGCCGCGATCAGGCCCGTGCGCTGCCCCCACTCCCGGGCCCGCTTGGACAGCACCGGCGCCGCGTCCCGGGTGAAGACGGCCGCGATCGCGTTGGCGTCGGAGGAGCACATGGCCATCGTGTGCGAGAAGAAGCCGACGATGACCAGACCCAACAGACCGTGCGGCAGCAGCTGTTCGGTCATCAGGCCGTAGGAGTCGGAGCCGTCGGGCTTCTGCGACTCGACCAGCAGCGGCGACATCCACATCGGGAAGAACAGGACGACCGGCCACACCAGCCACAGGACCGCCGACAGCCGTGCCGAGCGCTCGGCCTCGTGCGCGTTCGCCGTGGCCATGTACCGCTGGGCCTGGTTGAGCATGCCGCCGTTGTACTCGAAGAGCTTGATGAAGAGGAAGGCGAGCAGGAAGACCGTGCCGTACGGCCCGACCAGCGGCTCCCCGTGGCCCTGGAGCTCCGGCTCGTCCCAGGCGCCGAAGAAGCCGATGCCCTTGTCGTTGAGCTTGAGGACCACGGCGACGAACATCGCGATACCGGCGAGGAGTTGGATGACGAACTGGCCCAACTCGGTCAGTGCGTCGGCCCACAGGCCGCCGATCGTGCAGTAGACGGCCGTGATGCAGCCGGTGATGAGGATGCCCTGGTTGAGCGAGATACCGGTGAAGACGGACAACAGGGTGGCGATGGCGGCCCACTTGGCGCCCACGTCCACGATCTTCAGCAGCATCCCCGACCAGGCGAGCGCCTGCTGGGTCTTCAAGTCGTAGCGGTTCTTGAGGTATTCGAGCGGGGAGGCCACATGGAGCCGTGACCGCAGCCGGTTGATCCGCGGCGCGAACAGCTTCGAGCCGATGGCGATGCCGAGCGCGATGGGGAAGGACCAGGTGACGAACGAGGTGACGCCGTAGGTGTAGGCGATGCCCGCGTACCCGGTGAACATCACCGCGCTGTAGCCCGACATGTGGTGCGAGATGCCGGACAGCCACCACGGCATCTTGCCCCCGGCGGTGAAGAAGTCGCTGACGTCGTCCACCCGTTTGTGGGACCAGATGCCGATCGCCACCATCACGCCGAAATAGCCGATGAGCACGGCCCAGTCGAGACCGTTCATATGCGCCCTCCCAGGGATCAGCCCGGCGCTCATCGTGGGCGCCACTACGTGGACACGACAAGCTGGCGTCGGGTCAAAGGGAGGTAAAGATATTCGCGATGATGGCCTGCGTTCACCTACATGAACTCACCGCATCAGCTCCCCGGCGTTGACCAGCAACGATTGTCCGGTGATCGCCCGCGCCCGGTCCGAGGCCAGGAACACCGCCGCGTCCGCCACGTCCGAGTCGGTCGCGAGATCGGGCAGCGCCATCCGCTCGGTCAGCCGCTCCAGTACGTCCGCCTCCGGCACCTTCTCGGTATGCGCCGTGAACTGCACGTACGCCTGCACCGGCGGCCCCCACATCCAGCCCGGCAGCACGGTGTTGACCCGGATCCGGTCCGGCCCGAGCTCCCGCGCCAGCGAGTACATCGCGCTGGTCAGCGCCCCCTTGGACGCCGCGTAAGCGGCCTGCCGCACCTGCGAGGGAGAGGCGACGGCCGACTGCGTCCCGATGAACACGACCGCCCCCCCGCCCGCCGCCCTCAGTCCGGCCAGGCACGCCCGGGTCATCCGCAGCGACCCCAGCAGGTTCACGTCGATGACCGACTGCCAGGTCGCGAAGTCCGCGTCCTCCAGCCCGCCGAAGTAGCTGTCCCACGCGGCGACATGAACCACCGCGTCCAGCCGCCCGAACCGCTCCAGGGCCAACTCCGCGAGGGCCACGCACTGTTGCTCGTCGGTGATGTCGGTGGACCGGTACGCCGTGTGCGCCCCGTCCGGATCGATCTCGGCGGCGCTCTTCGCGAGGTTCGCCTCGGTACGCGCGCCCAGCACCGCGTTCCCGCCGTCCCGTACGACGGCCGCGGCGACCTGATGACCGAGCCCGGCCCCGACGCCCGACACCACGACGGTCTTCCCGGAGAGAAGTGACATACCCGCGGCCTCCCTGATTTCCTGCCCGGTCCCTGACTCTGGCGAATTATCTGACGGGGCGTCAGAGTATGGGCGAGCGCTGGAGGAGGGAAGGTCCCATGTCAGAAGAGACCCGCAGCGAGACGTACGCCGAGCTGGCCGCCGTAGGCCCCTACGGAGTCCGCCCCGGCCACGCCCTGATCACCATGGTCGAACCGCATCCCGGCCACGAGTACGCGTACAACCGCTGGTACGAGGACGACCACTACTACGCGGGCGCGATGGCGATGCCCTGGATGTTCGCGGGCCGCCGCTGGGTGGCCACCCGGGACCTCCAACTCCTGCGCGTGCCGGAGAAGTCGGCGGTGGCCGAGCCGGTGACGGCGGGCTGCTACCTCTCCACGTACTGGGTCACCGAGGGCCGCTACGACGACCACATGCGATGGACGGTCGCGATCAACAAGCGCCTCAACCGGGACGCCCGCGTCTACCGCGACCGCACCCACGTCTTCACGGCCTTCCAGGACCACGAGTCCACGGTCTACCGCGACGGCGCGGCGGGCCCGAGGGACTTCCACGCCCTGGACCACCCGTACGCGGGCCTGGTCCTTGAGGTGATCGACGCGGAATCCCCGGAGCGGCGGGGCGAGTTGCTGGACTGGCTGATCACCCGCCACCTCCCGAAGCGCCTGGCGGGCTCCCCGGCAGCGATGGTGACGGTGTTCCGCCCGACGCCTCTGCCCGGAGACCGCATGACGTACGTGAAACAGGTGGAGGGCGTCGACACCCGCGTGACACTGCTGTGGTTCCTGGAGAGGGACCCGAGGGAGTGCTGGGACCCCCACTTCACTGAGGTGGAAGAGCCGGAGATGGGCCGCCGGGAGCTGCTGGCGCCTTTCATCCCGACGATTCCGGGCACAGACAAATACGTGGACCAGCTCCGCTAACCGCCTTTAGGGGCGCGGGGAACTGCGCCACCAGCCCCCACACACCCGCAGCCGCACGACTACTTCAACTCATCCGGACAAGGCGTCCCCCGCGGCACCGTATAAGGCGCCGCCAACCGATACGTCCCCGCCCGCGGAGCGACCAACATCGTCCACTTGTCCCCGTCCCCGTCCTCCGGCGTCTCCATCAGACACCCGTTGAGGTTCTCGAAGACCTTGGGCGAGGCGTCCTGCTCCTTGGACGCCTCCGTCTCCTGCGGCGGCTTCACCTTCTTGCCGTCCGCGTCGACGATCGACAGCCACGGCGAGTAGGGGATCCGGATCAGGATCCGCCCGGCCTTGCGCACCCGCATGGTCATCTCACCCTGCGCCGCCCGGTCCACCACCGTGTTCGGGGAGGCCAGCGGCGCCGGGTCGGTGACCCGGAACAGCTGCCAGTTCGCGTCGCCCCAGATCTGCTTCAGATACGGCATCCCGCGCTGGACCAGCTCCCGCTCCCGCTCGCCCCCGCTTCCGTCCGGCTCGTCCTTCGGTACGACCACGAAGTGCACGGCCCAGCGCTGGAGCCACTCGTGGTAGTTCGCGGAGTTGAGGGTGTCGTCGTAGAAGAGCGGGTTGCGCTCCATGTCGGCCTGCCGGTTCCAGCCCCGGGCGAGGTTGACGTACGGCGCGAGCGCGGACGCCTCGCGGTGGGAGGCGGCCGGTACGACCTCGACGCGGCCCTTCTCGGCGCCGACCTCCTGGAGTTCGTTGACCAGGGGGGCCAGCTCGCGTGCCCAGGAGGCGGTGGGGGTCGTGTGGACGATGTCGTCGACCGACTTGAAGCCGATCCAGACGGTGAAGCCGACGAAGGAGACGACGACGGCGTACCACTTGCGGGAGCGCGGCACCGTGAACGGCAGCGCGGCCGCCAGGGCCACCCCCGCGAACAGCATCGACAGCCGCGAGATGTTGGAGCCGATCTGCGAGCTGACCAGCCAGACCAGGACCACCGAGAGGCTGTAGACCCCGGCCGTGATGCGGACGGTCGTCCACTCGCGCGGCACGAGGAGGTAGACCAGGACGCCGTAGGCGAGCGGCAGCAGCACCGAGGCGATCTTCATCGGCTGGGTGCCGGAGAACGGGAACAGCCAGGCGGACAGGGCGACCACCACGGTGGGCGCGATGCCCAGCGCCCAGGCGCCCGGACGCCGTTTCTGGAGGAACAGGGAGACGGCCACCAGGCCCACGAACAGTCCGGCGACCGGGGACGCCATGGTCGCGAGGGCGGCGAGCGTGGCGGCGCAGGTGGCCTTGGCCCCGCGTTTGTGGCGCCAGCGGTGCGGCCAGCAGAAGACGACGGCGACCGCGCCGAGCGCGAAGACGGTGCCGAGGCCGAAGGTCACCCGGCCCGAGGCCGCGTTGCACAGGAAGGCGTAGACGCCCGCCAGCGAGGCCCACAGCGGGTTCTTCACCGACCGGCTGCGGATGAGGATCAGGGTGAGCAGCGCGGCCGAGACGGTCCCGGCCAGCATCATCGTCGTACGGACGCCGAGGACCGACATCAGATACGGCGAGACGATGCTGTACGACACCGGGTGCATGCCGCCGTACCAGGCCAGGTTGTACGCGGAGTCCGGGTGCCGGCCGACGAACTCGGCCCAGGCGTCCTGCGCCGCGAGATCGCCACCACTGTTCGCGAACGTGAAGAACCAGACGATGTGGAGGAGCCCGGAGAGCGCGGTGACGGAGAGAACGGGGTGCCGCAGCAGCCGCTCGCGGAGCGCGAGGAGGGAGGCTCGGACCCTGCCCCGCATGCCCTCGGGAGGGCTGTCGTGTCCGGTCTCAGGGTCTGCGGGCACCCGTATTCGCGGGCCGGTACCCGGGCCCGGGTCGGTCTCGTCGGCGCGTGTCGGCTCCGCAGTGGCCACCTGAAGGCACTCCCCGTGGTGTCCCGTCTTCATTTTCCGGCCGCGTCCCAGCGGCGACCTGCCCCGGTTCGTGACGCTAGCACGCGGCCCGCCGACCGGAACCCGGGCGGGGTCCGGCCGACGGGCCGAGATGGTGCGTCCGACCCGTTTCCGGGTCAGCCGACGCGGGTCAGCTTGTCGGCGAAGCCCGGTTCGGTCAGGTCCTTCTGAAGGGTGACCGGGACCTTGACCGCCGCACCCTTGCCGTCACCGACGGTGAGGGTGCCGACCTTGGTGCCGGCCTTCGCGGTGTGCGGTACGTCGTCGGCGGCGAAGGACAGCTCGACCTTCAGGCCGGACCAGCCGACGGCGGTGACGTCCTGGGTCAGCACGACGGGCGTGTGCCCGCCGAGCCCGTCGTCGACGTACCCGACGACGTCGCCCTTCTTCAGGATCGTGGCGGACTTCAGCGCGTCCTGGGCCGCCAGGACCAGCTGCTTGCCCGCGTACAGGGCGCCCGCGAGGATCGTGTTGTCCTCACCGCCGGCGGGCTGGCGCACGACGGCGCCGATGATCCGGTAGGTCTCGCCGTTCACCTCCTTCTTGGCGGCGAAGACGAGGTTGCCGAGGGCCGAGGTGGTGGTGCCGGTCTTGATGCCGACGACGTTGTTGTAGCCCACCAGGCGGTTGTAGTTGTTGTGCTTGTTGCCCTTGTAGTCGACGTACGACATCACGGCGGCGACCTCGCGGAAGGCGGGCAGCTCCATCGCCTTCCTGGCCAGCTTCACCTGGTCCACGGCCGTGCTCACGGTGGTGTTGTTCAGGCCGGAGGGGTCGGTGTACGTGGTGTTGGTCATGCCGAGGTCCTTGGCGGTGGCGTTCATCTTGCTGACGAACGACTTCTCGGACCCGGAGTCCCAGCGGGCGAGCAGTCGGGCCACGTTGTTCGCGGACGCGATCAGGATGTCCGTGAGGGCCTCGCGCTGGGTGATGCTGTCGCCCGCGGTCACGGGGACGGTGGACTCGTCCTTGGCCGTGACCTGGTCCTGGGCCGCCTGATCGATCTTGATCTTCGGGCCGTCCTCGCCGGACTTGAGCGGGTGGTCGCGCAGGATGATGTACGCCGTCATGACCTTGGCGACGCTGGCGATCGGCTGGGGCTTCTGGCCTCCGGTGGAGCCGAAGGTGCCGACGCCCTGGACGTCGAGGGCGGCCTGGCCGTCGGCGGGCCAGGGGATGTCGACCTTGCCGCCGTCGAAGGTGTACGTCTGCTCGGCGGTCAGCTTGAGGGCGGGGTCGGGCAGCGGCCGCAGGGACTGCGCGATCGCGAACGCGACGAGCAGGAGCAGGACGAGGGGCGTCCAGATCTTGACGCGGCGGGCGACGGTGCGGAGGGGGCTGGGCGGGGGTGGCGGAGTGTTGGTCAGCTCGGCCAGGAGGTCCAGTGGGGGCTTGGGGGGCAGGGGCTGCTGGGTGGTGCGCTCGGGGCCGACCTGGGGGACGGCGGCGGTCACGTCCGCCTTGTCCCGCGGGGCGCGTGGCTCGTCGAGCGGCTTGAGCGCGACGAACTTGCTGGTCCGCTCGACCTCGGCCTCCGGCTCCGGCTTGGGCGCGGGCGCCGGCTTGCCGAGCTTGAGCATGGTGGTGGGTTGGTCCACGGGGGGCCGGGGAGCCTTGAAGACAGCGGTGGGCTGATCGACGGGAGGTTCTTCGTCGTCTACGGCGGTCTCGGCCTTGGCTTCGGCGTCGGGGGCCTGCTCGTCGTCGTCCGTCTGCGGGTCGGTGGGGGCTGGTCGCGCAGTTCCCCGCGCCCCTGGGGAGTCGGGCTCACCGGCGTCGGGATCGTGCTCCTCGTCGTCGGCAGGCTCTTCGTCCGCTACGGCCGTCTCAGGTGCCGAGGCCTGATCGTCCTCGTCCTCGTCCTCGTCCGTCTGCGGGTCCGTCGTGGCCGGTCGCGCCCGCGCGGCGGTAGCCGCAAATTCGGCACTGTCCCGCGCCCCTGAGGAGTCCGGCTCGTCGGCGTCGAGGTCGTGCTCCTCGTCCTCGGCGGGCTCTTCGTCCGCTACGGCCGTCTCGGCCGCCGCGTCGGCCCTGGCGTCGGAATCGGGCTCCTCGTCGGCTACGGCCCTCTCGGGGGCCTCCTCCGAGGTGTCGGCCTTGGCCTCCTCCTCGCGCTCGTCGGCCGTCTCCGTCTTGGTGACCCACTTCGCGACCGCGTCCCGGAGGCGTTCGTCGCCGTCCTTGGAGTCGCTGGAGGGGTCGGGTGCGTCCTCCGGGGCCTCAGACGGGGTCTCCTGGGCCTCGGGGGACTCGTCCGAGGGGTCGGTGTCCTTGGGGGCCGGTTCGGGGTCTGAGGGGCTCTCGTCGGGCTTCTCGGGGGTCTTCGGGAGGTCCCGTACCGAGAAGATCCTCGTGGCGGTGTCGACGCCGCCGAGGGAGACGGACTCCCGGGCCACCGCGAGCCGGGGGTCGGGTGCCGAGCTCCTCGCCTCGGGAACCGGACTCGCGGTCCCCGACGTCGGTTCTGCCGACGACTCGCGCTGCTTCGACCTGTCGGGGGACTCGCCCGCCACCGATGCCTCCTCCATGTGCCGCACGTGATCGGTATCCGTCATCGTGCGTCTGCCGAACCGTTGATTCGCCGCCCGGGCAACCGCCACACCACGCTGTCCGAACCATGTACCAGTGTCCTGTGTGTGGCCCTGCCCCAGCCGGTAGACGAGAACGACATACCTACTGGTTCCACTACAAACAGGTCACGCACCCTCGACAGACCAATGTGAGAGGGGTCACCCTGTCGTACATCCACGCGGGGAGGCATGGATGGGCAGGAGCCGCAGAACACTTCCGGAGGAGCTTCTGCTGCTGGCGTTGGACCCGGCCACGGGTACCACCGCACAGCCGCAGTCGCTCGACCTCGGTCTGGCCGGAGCACAGCTAGTAGAGCTGGCGCTGGCCGGACGGATAGCCCCAGACGGGGATCGTATCGCCGTGGTGGTACCACGGCCGACAGGAGATCCGACTTTGGACTGCGCGTTGGAGTTGCTGCGAAGGCGTGGCGCTCCCGTGCGGGCAGTGAACTGGATCGGCGGGCCGCGTCTCGGGCTCCGCCAGACCTACCTCTCGCATCTGGAGCGGTGCGGCATGGTGCATGCCGTGGCGGGTCAGATGTGCGGAGTGCTGCCGACCACCCGCTACCAGGCGACGGACAACGAGATCAGCCGGGAGATCAGGTCCCGACTGGACTCGGCGATCCGCACCGGCGTACCGCCGGACCCGCGGACCGCAGCGCTCGCCGCCCTGGCACACGCGGTCGGCCTCGGCAAGCACCTGTACCCGGGCAATGAGGGACGCTCGTCCCGCTCCCGGCTGCGGGATCTGATCAGGCACGACCCCATGGGCGGCCTCGTCGCGCACGCGGTGATGGACGTCCAGAACGGCGTGGGCGCACAGCCACGCCGCAGCCCGGCACCGGCCGGCCGGCAGGCCGCCCCCGGAGCCAGGCCCGCGCCGGAACCCGCTCGTGGTGTTCCGATGCAACCGCGCCGAGGACCGATGGCGCGCGCCGTGGCCCACTGAGCCGCAGTCCCACGGCACCGGGAACAGCACGAACGGCAAGACCCGCACCACCCGCACCGCCACAGCGCCGCACCGTCAGTCCCCACAGACCGGTTCGGGAGCCGCTGGTCCGCGCGGGGTGACGGAACCGTACGGT
>NZ_JBHUXV010000021.1:0-115328 GCF_042669125.1 Streptomyces sp. NPDC057253
CCCCGAATGTGGTGGGGCGCCCTTCGTCGTGTGCCGGGCTTCGTGTGCCGGGCCTCGTGTGCCGGTCTTGGCTGCCGGCGGGTTACCGGGTGCGGACGGCGAGCGAGAGGGTGCGGTGGGCCTGGGCCGTCACCGCCGTGTCGATGAACGTGCCGTTCGGGAGGGCCTGGGCTCCCTCTTCGGTCCGGGCCGCCGCGAGGATGGACTCCGCCAGCTCGATCTCCTCCTCCGTGGGGAGGTAGGCGCGCTCGATGACGGGGAGCTGGCGGGGGTGGATGGCCGCCCGGCCCAGGAAGCCGAGGCTGCGGCCGTGCGCGCAGGAGGCCTTCAGGCCCTCCAGGTCCCGGGTGTCGGGGTGCACCGACTGGGGCGGGGGAGGCAGGGCCGCCGCTCGCGCCGCCACGATCACCCGGGACCGGGACCAGTCCAGGCCCGCGTCGTGCCGTACGCCGAGATCGGCCCGTAGATCGGCCTCGCCGAGCGCGATGCCCCGCAGGGCCGGGTGGGCGAGGGCGATGTCGTAGGCGCGCTCGACGCCCAGGGCCGATTCCAGGAGGGCGTACAGGGGTGGGGCGCCCTGCCCGGCCGGTGTCGTGGTCTCGGCGACGCGGGTGATCTGGGCCGGGGAGGTGACCTTGGGCAGGCGCAGGCCCGAGAGGCCGGGGAGGGGTGCGAGCGCCGCCAGGTCCGCTGCCGCCAGGGGGGTGTCGACGGCGTTCACGCGGACGTGGACCGGCATCGGCTGGGGGTCGGTCAGGCGTTCCGCCGTCGCCTCGCGGGCGTACGTCCTGCGGTCCGGGGCGACCGCGTCCTCCAGGTCGATCACCACGACGTCGGCGCCGCAGCCCAGCGCCTTGTCCACGACCTGGGGGCGGTCGCCGGGTACGTAGAGCCAGGTCAGGGGGTGCGGTCTCACAGGGCGCCCTCCCTGCGCAGGGCCCTCAACTCGGCCTCGGTCAGGCCCAGTTCCGTCAGGATCTCGTCGGTGTCCGCGCCGTGCGGGCGGCCCGCCCAGCGGATCGCGCCGGGGGTCGCGGAGAGCCGGAAGAGGACGTTCTGCATGCGCAGCGGGCCGAGCTCGGGGTCGTCGACCGTGGTGACGGTGTCGAGGGCCTGGTACTGCGGGTCGGCCATCACGTCCCGGATGTCCTGGACCGGGGCGATGGCCGCCTCCGCCTTCTCGAAGGCCGCGAGGACATCGGTGCGGGTGCGTGCGGCGATCCAGGAGCCGACCGCCGCGTCGAGGACGTCGGCGTGTTCCGCCCGTTGCGCGCCCGTCGCGAACCACGGCTCGTCGATCAGCTCCGGGCGGCCGACCAGGTGCATCACCCGCTCCGCGATCGACTGGGCCGAGGTGGAGACGGCGACCCAGGTGCCGTCGGCCGTGCGGTAGGTGTTGCGCGGGGCGTTGTTGGCGGAGCGGTTGCCGGTGCGCTCCTGGACGTGACCGAGCTGGTCGTACCAGGTCGGCTGGGGGCCGAGGGCCGCCAGGATCGGCTCGATGATCGCCATGTCGACGACCTGGCCCTCGCCGGTGCGGTCCCTGGCCGCGAGGGCCGTCATCACCGCGTACGCCATGGCCAGCCCCGCGATCGAGTCGGCCAGGCCGAAGGGCGGCAGGACCGGGGGCGCGTCCGGTTCGCCGGTGATCGCCGCGAAGCCGCTCATCGCCTCGGCGAGGGTGCCGAAGCCGGGGCGGCGGGAGTAGGGGCCGAACTGCCCGAACGCGGTGACACGGGCGAGGACCAGGCGGGGGTTGACGGCGGACAGCTCCGGCCAGCCGAGGTCCCACTTCTCCAGGGTGCCGGGGCGGAAGTTCTCGATGACGACGTCCGCCGTCCCGGCCAGCCTGAGGAAGGTGCTCCGGCCGCCCGGCTTCGACAGGTCGAGGGTGAGGGTGCGCTTGTTGCGGCCCAGCAGCTTCCACCACAGACCGATGCCGTCCTTCGAGGGGCCGTGTCCGCGGGAGGGGTCGGGCTTCGTCGGGTGCTCGATCTTGACGACCTCCGCGCCGAAGTCGCCGAGCATGGTGGCGGCGAGGGGGCCGGCGAAGAGGGTGGCGGTGTCGAGCACGCGCAGGCCCTTGAGGGGGGTCTCGGTCATGACGTGTACCGGGCCTCGATCTCGGAGCGGTAGGGCATCGACGCCGAGGCGCCTTCCCGCTGGACGGAGAGGGCGGCCGCCGCGGCGGCCCAGGCCATCGCCTCGCGGATGGGCCGTTCCTCGCCGAGGGCGACGGCGAGCGCGCCGACGAAGGTGTCGCCCGCGCCCGTGGAGTCCACCGCGGTGACCCGCGGTGCGGGGACGGCGAGGGGTTCGGCGTCCCGGGTCAGATAGAGGCTGCCCGCCGCGCCGAGGGTGATCACCACGCGGGGGATCCGGTCGAGGAGGGCGGCGCCCGCGGCGAACGGGTCGGCGATGCCGGTCAGGGTGGCGGCCTCATGCTCGTTGGGGACCAACAGGTCCGTGGCGTCGAGGAGTTCGGGCGGCAGCGGCCGGGCCGGGGCGGGTGTCAGGATCGTCCGGACGCCGTGGGCGCGGGCGGTCTCGGCGCCGGCCAGGACCGCCTCCAGGGGGATCTCCAGCTGGAGGAGCAGGGCGTCGGCGGAGGCGATCAGGCCCTCGTCGCCGGGGACGAGGTGGTCGACGGTGCCGTTGGCGCCGGGGACGACGACGATCGCGTTGCCGCCCTCGTCGTCCACGACGATGTGCGCGGTGCCGGTGGGGCCCTCGACGGTGCGCAGGTGGTCGGTGGTGACGCCGGAGTGTTCGAGGGTGGAGCGCAGCCGGGGGCCGAAGGCGTCGTTGCCGACCGCGCCGATCATCGAGACGGTGGCACCGGCGCGGGCCGCGGCGATCGCCTGGTTGGCTCCCTTGCCGCCGGGGATCGTACGGAACTCCCTGCCGGTGACGGTCTCTCCGCGCCGGGGTGCCTTGTCGACGTAGGCGACCAGGTCCATGTTCGTGCTGCCGAGCACGGCGATGTGGGTCATGGGCGAGCGGTCTCCCGATGGGCGATGCGGTTCATGGGCGGGCGGTCTCCCGGTGGGTGATGGCGGTCATGGGCGGGCAGCCTCCCGGTGGACGATGGCGGTCATGGGCGGGCAGCCTCCCGGTGGGTGAGGTGGGCCAGGGTGTCGAAGCCGACGCCGTCGAAGTCGGCGACGGAGGTGGCGAGCCGGTTCTTGAGCGGGGCGGTCCAGTGGTCGGGGAGGCGTTCGGGGGCGCCGGCCAGCAGGGCGGCGATGCTCCCGGCCGTGGCGCCGTTGGAGTCGGTGTCCCAGCCGCCGCCCACCGCCCGGGACAGGGAGCCGGTGAAGTCGCCGTTCGCGTGGGTGAGCGCGGCGGCGAGGAGAGCGGTGTTGGGGATCGCGTGCACCCAGTGGTGGGTCTCGGCGTGGGTGGCGTGGAGTTCGTCCACGACGGTGTCGAAGTCGTCGTGCCGCCGGGCCAGCCGGATCGCGTGGGTGATCGCCCCGGCCAGCCGGGAGCCCGGCGGGATCACGGTGAGGCCGGTGCTCAGACAGGCGTGGA
This sequence comes from Streptomyces sp. NPDC057253, assembly GCF_042669125.1. Classification (NCBI taxonomy): domain Bacteria; kingdom Bacillati; phylum Actinomycetota; class Actinomycetes; order Kitasatosporales; family Streptomycetaceae; genus Streptomyces; species Streptomyces sp. NPDC057253. The sequence continues at coordinate 3,535 of NZ_JBHUXV010000021.1, forward strand.
TGTCGGGGGTCGCCGCCGCCTGCGCGATGACCGCGGCCGTGAACATCGCCGCGTAGACGCCGTTCGCGGTGTGGGTGAGGGTGGCGTCCCGGTGGGCCTGTGCGGCGGCCGCGGCCGGGTCGCCGGGGTTGGTCCAGCCGTGGACGTCGGCGCGGATCAGGGCGCCGATCCATTCGCGGAAGGGGTTGCGGTGGCGGGCCGTCCGCGGGGGTTCGAGGCCCTGGAGGAGATTGCGGTAGGCGAGGCGTTCCGCGGTGAAGGTGCGGCCCGCGGGGAGCTCGTCGAGCCAGAGCCGCGCCACGTCCGCGGTGGTGAAGCCCCGGCCGTGGCGTTGCAGCAACAGCAGGTTCAGCAGCGGGTAGTTGAGGTCGTCGTCCTCGGGCATGCCGTCGATGTTCTCGGCGAGGGACGTGGGGGCCGAGCGGCGGTTCCAGGGGTGCGCGGCGAGGAGGTCCGCGGGCACGCCCTTCGCCGTGAAGTAGGTGCTCAGAGGCCAGTTGCCGGTGGAGCGGGCGAGGTCGCGGATGGCTTGCAGCGGAAGCTTCTCCACCGGTTTGCCGAGGAGGCAGCCGACGGCCCGGCCCAGCCAGGCCGCCTCCAGCGCGGACCGGGTGAGCGCGGCCGGGGCGGGCGAGGGCCACGCCGGGCAGCGGGCCCTGATCCTCGCGAGGTCGGTGGGTTCGTCGTCCGCCAACCGGCTCGGCAGGTCCGCCAGTTCGTCCAGGAGGTCCTCGGCGAGCTGCCGCAGGTACCTGGACGTGGGTTCGGCCGAGGCGCCCGCCCGGACCGGCGCCTCCGCGCCACCGGCGGCCCGCCACCTGGCCGCGATCGCCGACGGCTCCCGGCCGTCCTGGCGGGCCTGGCGGAGTTCATGGCCGAGCAGGTCCTCCGGCTGGACCCAGGTCAGTCGGAGCATCTCGGGCCTCCGAGCGCGGTGAAGGCCGACTCGTGGGCCCTGCGGCGGCGTACGTCCTGTTCGAAGATCTGCCGGGTGACGGCGGTCAGGGTCGTGGCCGGCCCCCAGAGGTCCAGGCGGCTGGCCTCCGCGACCTCCTTGGACCAGTCGTCCGGCACCGGGTTGCCCAGGGCGCCGGCCAGCGCGCCCGCCATGGTGGCGATCGAGTCGCAGTCCCTGCCGTAGTTCACCGCGCCCAGGACCGCGTGCCGGTAGTCGCCGCCGGCCACGAGCAGCATGGCGAGCGCGACGGGCAGTTCCTCGATCGAGTGGAGGCGGGAGGGGCGGCGGGCGCCGAGCGAGGGGGCGCGGTAGTCGTCGCCGACGGTGTCGTAGGGGGACACCGCCGCGCGCAGGGGCCGTAGCGCCGATTCGAAGTCCGTGTGCCGGGAGGCCACTTCGCAGACCTTCTCGACGGCGGTGCGGGTGCCGTCCTTGGCGAGGGACAGACAGGCCGCGACGACCGAGTCCGGGGTGGCGCCGGGGGTGCTCGCCGCCGCCACCGCCGCCGCGAACACCCCGGCCGCCTCCCGGCCGTACGACGACTGGTGGGCGCCCGCGATGTCCAGGGCCTCGGCGTAGGCGGCGGCCGGGTTCGCCGCGTTGACCAGGCCGACCGGGGCCATGTACATCGCCGCACCGCAGTTGACGATGTTGCCGACGCCGGCCTCCCGGGGGTCGACATGGCCGTAGTGGAGGCGGGTGACCAGCCACTTCTCCGCGAGGAAGAGGCGGTGCAGGGGCAGCGCCTCCGCCTCCAGTTCGGGGATCCAGCGCGGGGTCGTCATCAGGTCGGGGACCAGGTGGTCGGCGATCGCGTACGCGTCGAGGTGGTCCTTGACCCGGTCGTAGACCCTGATCAGGGCATGGGTCATCAAGGTGTCGTCGGTGACGTGGCCGTCGCCCTTGTGGTACGGCGCGATGGGGCGAGCGGTGCGCCAGTCGTCGCCGTTCCAGGGACCGACGATGCCGTGGACGCGGCCGGCGTGACGCTCGAGGATCTGGTCGGGGGAGTAGCCCTCGACGGGGCCGCCGAGGGCGTCGCCCACCGCCGCGCCCACGAGGGCTCCGGCGATCCGTTCCTCAAGGCTGCTTTCTTGGTTTTTGGGCGTCATGCCCGGAATCATCCTCCTGGGAGGGGTGGTTGTGCGGCTTCCAGGAGTCCGGCGAGTTCCACGAGGTCCGTGCCGGTGAGGCGGGGGAGGGCGCAGCCGGAGAGGGTGCGGCAGGCGGCCTGCCAGGTGGCGGGGATCGCTCCGCTGCCTCCCAGCGCTCCGGTCAGGGCGCCGACCAGGGCCGGGGCGGAGTCCGCCACCCGGGACAGACAGGCCGCCGCGGGGATCGCCTCGGCGATCCGGCCCTGGGCGGCGGTGGTGAGGGCGAGGGCCACGGGGACCGTCTCGGCGGCCGCGATGCCGTAGCTGTAGACGTGGTCGACGATGTCGTGTTCGAGGGCGGGGATCAGGGCGAAGGCGCTGTCGGCGGACCGGGCGAGCTGGAGGGCGTGGTGGGCGTTGCGGGCGATCTCGGTGCCGTCCGGGAGTTCGGCGAGGGCCGCGCGTACGCAGGTGTCGACGGGGGCGCCGGTCAGGGCGAGGGACACGGCCGCGGCCATCGCGCGGGCGCCGTGCACTCCGTCGCCGTCCTGGGTGTAGCGGGCGTCGAACTCGGCCAGGTCCGCGGCGAGTCGGGGGGCGCCGGGGTGGGCGACGGCGAGGACGCAGGCCCTGACGCAGGCCGCGTCGTCGAAGTAGTGGGGGTTGTCGTGGCCGGTGGCGGGTGGGCGCAGGCCGGTGGCGAGGTTGCCGAGGCCCGCGCGCACGGAGATGCGGGCGCGCAGGGGGATCTCGGCGGACTCGATCTCCGGGGCCCTGTCCGTCGCGGCGGCGACTTCGTCGGCGAGGCTGTTCCAGGTGAGGTCGATCGCGGTTCTTGTACGGCGGTCCCTCGGGAGGTCGCCGAGGGCGGTGTCGTCGGCTGCCCTGAGGAGGGCCTCGGCGGTGAGGGCGGCCCATTCGGCGTCGTCGGAGGGGCCGAGGCGGAGGGGTTCGGGGGGTTGGTTGAGGGCGATGGGGACGGGGAGGGTGGTGGTGGCGTTCTGCTCGGCGAAGGTGTCCAGTTCGCGGGTGAGGCGGCGGGTCCAGTCGGGGAGGCGGGTGGCTCGGTGGCGGGCGGAGGGCCAGCCGGCGGCGTCGCCTGCGGCCAGGCCGAGGAGGAGGCCGGTGACTCTTTGAACGGCCTCGGCTTCGCCTTCGGCCTGTGTGTTCCCACCCGCACCACCCGTTTCGCTTTCGTGGTCGGGTGCGGGTGGCCCCTGTAGGGCGGTCCCGCCGTCGGCGGCCGCGGGTGCATACGCCGTTGCCGTTGCCGTTGCCGTCGTCGTCGGCGTGGTCGGTTGGTCCCAAGGGGCCGGCGGGGTCACGACAGGGCCTCCGCGTCCGTGCCCGGCAGCAAGGACTCCGCCACGTCCAGCACGTGTCGGCCCGCCATCGACGGCAGGCAGCTGCCTCTCGCCGGGCCGATCGCCGTGGCCCAGTGGGGTGGGATCGCCGAGATCCCCCTCGTCGCGCCGGCCAGTGCTCCCGCCACCGCCGCCGTCGTGTCCGCGTCCCGCCCCATGTTCACCGCCGTCAGGACCGCCTCGCGGAAGTCGCCGTCGGCCGCCGCGTACGCGCCGAAGGCGAGGGCCACCGCCTCGGGGGCCAGGTCGGTCCACGGGTAGCCGCCGATCACCACCGCGGAGCGGACCGCCTTCTCGCCCCGGTGGGCCACCGCCACCGCCCGCCGCAAGGACCTCGCCGTCCAGCTGTCGTCCGGGATCACCGCCAGCGCGGAGGCGACCACGGCGATCGTCGGGGCGCCCGCCATCGCCGCCGCCACTCCCGCCGCGACCGCCTGGCCGCCGTAGATGCCCTCGCCGTCATGGCTCACCGAGCCGTCGATCGCCACCAGCCGGGCGGCCTCCGCGGGGCGGCCCGCGGCGAAGACCCCGAAGGGGGCCGCGCGCATGGCCAGGCCGTCGCTCCAGGCGTGCCGGTGCTGGGCGGAGATGGGGGCCGCGAGGCCGCGGCGGAGGTTCTCCAGCGTGCCCCGCTCGCTGAAGCCGGCACCCCGGAACGGGCCCTCGTCGCGGTCCGCGATCCACTCGTGCCAGGCCGCCTCCACATGTGCGGGGGTGAGGGCCGAGCCGTGCCGGGCCAGCAGCAGCCCGGAGAAGATCGTGTACTCCGTGTCGTCCGTGCCCGAGGGGGTCTCGGCCACGAAGCCCTCGATGCGGCCCCAGCGGGCGCGGATCTGCGACGGCTTCAGGTTCTCGGCGGGGGCGCCGAGGGCGTCCCCGACCGCCAGGCCCAGCAGGGCGCCGCGGGCCCGTTCGCGGAGTTCGGCGGCGCCCTGGGGGGCGGGGACCTGGGGAACGCAGGCGATCGATGTCATACGCGGGCCTTTCCACAGAGACACCTTTTGCGGATGTGTCCCACCATCGGCGGTTGACCGGAGCCTCCTCGGCCCCAACGTCACCCGGTCGACATCTGTGCAGCCCTGCTATCGAATGAGCGCTCGATGGTAAAACCGCAGGTTAGCCCAGCCTTTCCTTGCTGGCGGACGGGAATGCCCCGACGTACTGTGGGCGTTGTTGAGAATTAGAACCTGTCCAAAGTTAGCTTTGGCTTAGCTTCCCTGGGGGACCGGAATGGCCATCATCGACATCGACGCACCACTGCACGAGGCGCACCGCGACAACCACACGCACCGGGACGTCAACGGCGGCTGGCTCAGGCCCGCCGTCTTCGGGGCCATGGACGGACTGGTCTCCAACCTCGCGCTGATGACCGGTGTCGCCGGTGGGGCCGTCGGTCAGCACACCATCGTGCTGACCGGACTCGCGGGGCTCGCCGCCGGTGCCTTCTCGATGGCCGCCGGCGAGTACACCTCCGTCGCCTCCCAGCGCGAGCTGGTCGAGGCCGAACTGGACGTGGAGCGGCGCGAGCTGCGCAAGCACCCGCAGGACGAGGAGGCCGAGCTCGCGGCCCTGTACGAGGGGCGGGGCGTCGAGTCGGAGCTGGCGCGCGAGGTCGCCCGGCAGCTGTCCAAGGATCCCGAGCAGGCCCTGGAGATCCACGCCCGCGAGGAACTGGGGATCGACCCCGGCGACCTGCCCTCGCCGCTCGTTGCCGCCGTCTCCAGCTTCGGCTCCTTCGCGCTGGGCGCACTGCTTCCCGTGCTGCCCTATCTGCTCGGCGCGACCGCGCTCTGGCCCGCCCTGCTGCTCGCCCTGTTCGGGCTCTTCGCCTGCGGTGCCGTCGTGGCCAGGGTGACCGCGCGCACCTGGTGGTACAGCGGGCTGCGGCAGCTCGCCCTGGGAGGAGCGGCGGCCGGTGTGACGTACGCCCTGGGCAGCTTGTTCGGAACGGCCGTAGGATAGGCGGGCCGCTACTTATGCGTCGGGCCGCATAAGTAGCCGTTACTCGCTGGTTTCGAATGCTTAACCACTGGGCATGAGCCGTAAGCGCTGTGGGCAATGACGCTTGCGGCGCACTCGCGGGATGGGCGACGACGCCCCCTCCGCCCCCGGACCGATGGACATGGATCTGACCGATCAGTCCGGTCCGGAACCACAAACTTCCAGCCACGTGTGCGACACCCCCCTCGCACCCCCGTGGCGTCCGCATGCTGGAACGGAATATCCAGTTTCCGAGAACCGCTCCATCATGTAACCTGCACGAAATTTTGCACACACACGCAGAGGGCCAACGTCGTCCCTCGGCAATCTGCATATGCCAGTTGACGACGACGGGAGAGCCGATGCGTACGCCGCGCCAGCCGTCCCAGCACTCCACGGATGGCCAGAAGTGGTCGTTCATGGATGCTCGCCCTGCTGCGCAGGGTATGTACGACCCCCGCAACGAGAAGGACGCCTGTGGCGTCGGTTTCGTGGCCACCCTCACCGGCGAGGCGAGCCATGCGCTGGTCGAGCAGGCGCTCACGGTTCTGCGCAACCTGGAGCACCGCGGTGCCACCGGCTCCGAGCCCGACTCGGGTGACGGCGCGGGCATCCTGTCCCAGGTTCCGGACGCCTTCCTCCGCGAGGTGGCCGGCTTCGAACTGCCCGCGGCCGGTGCGTACGCCGTAGGTATCGCCTTCCTGCCCGAGGAGGGCACCCAGGACGCCGTCTCGAAGATCGAGACGATCGCCGGGGAAGAGGGCCTGACGGTTCTGGGATGGCGTGAGGTTCCCGTCGCTCCCGAGCTGCTCGGCGCCACCGCCCGCTCGACGATGCCCGCCTTCCGCCAGGTCTTCGTGACCGACGGTTCCTCGGAGGGCATCGACCTCGACCGCAAGGCCTTCGTGCTGCGCAAGCGCGCCGAGCGCGAGGTCGACGTCTACTTCCCGTCGCTGTCCGCGCGGACGATCGTCTACAAGGGCATGCTGACCACCGGTCAGCTGGAGCCCTTCTTCCCGGACCTGTCCGACCGCCGCTTCGCCTCCGCGATCGCGCTCGTGCACTCCCGGTTCTCCACCAACACCTTCCCGTCGTGGCCGCTCGCGCACCCCTACCGGTTCGTCGCGCACAACGGTGAGATCAACACCGTCAAGGGCAACCGCAACTGGATGGCGGCCCGCGAGTCCCAGCTCGTCTCGGACCTCTTCGGGGACCAGGACGCCCTCGAGCGCGTCTTCCCGATCTGTACGCCGGACGCCTCCGACTCGGCGTCCTTCGACGAGGTGCTCGAACTCCTGCACCTGGGCGGCCGTTCGCTGCCGCACTCCGTGCTGATGATGATCCCGGAGGCGTGGGAGAACCACGACTCCATGGAGCCCGCCCGCCGCGCGTTCTACGAGTTCCACTCCACGATGATGGAGCCCTGGGACGGCCCGGCCTGTGTCACCTTCACCGACGGCAAGCAGGTCGGCGCGGTCCTCGACCGCAACGGCCTCCGTCCCGGCCGCTACTGGGTCACCGACGACGGCCTCGTCGTCCTCGGCTCCGAGGTCGGCGTCCTCGACATCGACCCCGCCAAGGTGGTCCGCAAGGGCCGGCTCCAGCCGGGCCGGATGTTCCTCGTCGACACCGTCGAGCACCGCATCATCGAGGACGACGAGATCAAGGCCGGTCTCGCCGCCGAGCAGCCCTACGCCGAGTGGCTGGAGGCCGGGGAGATCGAGCTCTCCGACCTGCCCGAGCGCGAGCACATCGTGCACACCCACGCCTCGGTCACCCGCCGCCAGCAGACCTTCGGCTACACCGAGGAGGAGCTGCGCGTCATCCTCGCGCCGATGGCCAAGGCCGGTGCCGAGCCGATCGGTTCGATGGGCACCGACTCGCCGATCGCCGCGCTCTCCTCGCGCCCGCGGCTGCTCTTCGACTACTTCACCCAGCTGTTCGCGCAGGTCACCAACCCGCCGCTGGACGCGATCCGCGAGGAGCTCGTCACCTCGCTGCGCTCCTCGCTGGGCCCGCAGGGCAACCTCCTGGAGCCGAGCGCCGCGTCCTGCCGTACGGTCACCCTGCCGTTCCCGGTGATCGACAACGACGAGCTGGCCAAGCTCATCCACATCAACGCCGACGGCGACATGCCCGGCTTCAAGGCCGCGACCCTCTCCGGTCTGTACCGGGTCTCCGGCGGCGGCGACGCCCTCGCCGCCCGCATCGAGGAGATCTGCGCCGAGGCCGACGCGGCCATCGAGAACGGCGCCCGCCTGATCGTCCTGTCGGACCGCCACTCCGACGCCGAGCACGCGCCGATCCCGTCGCTGCTGCTCACCGCGGCCGTCCACCACCACCTCATCCGCACCAAGCAGCGCACCCAGGTGGGCCTGCTGGTCGAGGCCGGTGACGTCCGCGAGGTCCACCACGTCGCCCTGCTGATCGGCTTCGGCGCCGCGGCCGTGAACCCGTACCTGGCGATGGAGTCCGTGGAGGACCTGGTCCGCGCCGGCACCTTCCTCTCCGGCATCGAGGCCGAGAAGGCCATCCGGAACCTGATCTACGCCCTGGGCAAGGGTGTCCTCAAGGTCATGTCGAAGATGGGCATCTCCACCGTCGCCTCCTACCGCGGCGCCCAGGTCTTCGAGGCCGTCGGTCTCGAGGAGGGCTTCGTCCAGAAGTACTTCAGCGGTACCGCCTCCAAGATCGGCGGCGTCGGCATCGACGTCATCGCCAAGGAGGTCGCCGCCCGGCACGCCAAGGCGTACCCCGCCTCCGGCATCGCGCCGGCGCACCGCGCGCTGGAGATAGGCGGCGAGTACCAGTGGCGCCGTGAGGGCGAGCCGCACCTGTTCGACCCGGAGACGGTCTTCCGCCTCCAGCACTCGACGCGTGCGAACCGCTACGACATCTTCAAGAAGTACACGGACCGCGTGAACGAGCAGTCCGAGCGGCTGATGACCCTGCGCGGGCTCTTCGGCTTCACGTCGGACCGTCAGCCGATCTCCGTCGACGAGGTCGAGCCCGTCTCCGAGATCGTCAAGCGCTTCTCCACCGGCGCCATGTCGTACGGCTCCATCTCCAAGGAGGCGCACGAGACCCTCGCCATCGCCATGAACCAGCTGGGCGGCAAGTCCAACACCGGTGAGGGCGGCGAGGACCCGGACCGTCTGTACGACCCGGCGCGCCGGTCGTCCATCAAGCAGGTCGCCTCCGGCCGCTTCGGTGTGACCTCCGAGTACCTGGTCAACGCGGACGACATCCAGATCAAGATGGCCCAGGGCGCCAAGCCCGGCGAGGGCGGCCAGCTGCCCGGCCACAAGGTCTACCCGTGGGTCGCGAAGACGCGTCACTCGACGCCGGGCGTGGGCCTCATCTCCCCGCCGCCGCACCACGACATCTACTCCATCGAGGACCTGGCCCAGCTGATCCACGACCTGAAGAACGCGAACCCGCAGGCGCGGATTCACGTCAAGCTGGTCTCCGAGGTCGGCGTCGGCACGGTCGCCGCGGGTGTCTCCAAGGCCCACGCGGACGTCGTGCTCATCTCGGGACACGACGGTGGTACGGGTGCGTCGCCGCTGACCTCGCTGAAGCACGCCGGTGGTCCCTGGGAGCTGGGCCTCGCCGAGACCCAGCAGACCCTCCTGCTCAACGGCCTGCGCGACCGGATCGTCGTGCAGACCGACGGCCAGCTCAAGACCGGCCGTGACGTCGTCATCGCCGCGCTGCTCGGCGCCGAGGAGTTCGGTTTCGCGACCGCGCCGCTCGTCGTCTCCGGCTGCGTCATGATGCGCGTCTGCCACCTGGACACCTGCCCGGTCGGCATCGCCACCCAGAACCCGGTGCTGCGCGACCGGTTCTCCGGCAAGGCCGAGTACGTGGTGAACTTCTTCAAGTTCATCGCCGAAGAGGTCCGCGAGATCCTCGCCGAGCTGGGCTTCCGCTCCATCGAGGAGGCCGTCGGCCACGCCGAGGCGCTCGACGTGACCCGCGCGGTCGACCACTGGAAGGCGCAGGGCCTGGACCTGGCTCCGCTCTTCTACGTGCCCGAGCTGCCCGAGGGCGCCGCCCTGCACCAGGTCATCGAGCAGGACCACGGCCTGGAGAAGGCGCTCGACAACGAGCTCATCAAGCTCGCCGCCGACGCGCTGGCCGCCGACTCGGCGACCGACGCCCAGCCGGTGCGCGCCCAGGTCAAGGTCCGCAACATCAACCGCACGGTCGGCACCATGCTCGGCCACGAGGTGACGAAGAAGTTCGGCGGGGCCGGTCTGCCCGACGACACCATCGACATCACCTTCACCGGCTCGGCCGGCCAGTCCTTCGGCGCCTTCCTCCCGCGCGGTGTCACGCTGCGCCTGGAGGGCGACGCCAACGACTACGTCGGCAAGGGCCTCTCCGGCGGCCGGGTGATCGTCCGCCCCGACCGGGGCGCCGACCACCTCGCCGAGTTCTCCACGATCGCGGGCAACACCATCGCCTACGGCGCCACCGGCGGCGAGCTGTTCCTGCGCGGTCGTACCGGTGAGCGCTTCTGCGTCCGCAACTCCGGCGCCCTGGTGGTCTCGGAGGGCGTGGGCGACCACGGCTGCGAGTACATGACCGGCGGTCACGCGGTGGTCCTCGGCCCGACGGGCCGCAACTTCGCGGCCGGCATGTCCGGCGGTATCGCCTACGTCGTCGACCTCGACCGGGACAACGTCAACGTCGGCAACGTGGACGCCGTGGAGGCGCTGGACGACACCGACAAGCAGTGGCTGCACGACGTGGTGCGCCGCCACCAGGAGGAGACCGGCTCCACGGTCGCCGAGAAGCTCCTGGCCGAGTGGGACACCGCCGTGGACCGCTTCAGCAAGATCATCCCCAGCACGTACAAGGCAGTGCTCGCCGCCAAGGACGCCGCCGAGCAGGCGGGACTCTCCGAGTCCGAGATCACCGAGAAGATGATGGAGGCGGCGATCAATGGCTGACCCGAAGGGCTTCCTGAACCACGGCCGTGAGGTCGCCAAGTCCCGCCCCGTCGACGTGCGTCTGAAGGACTGGAACGAGGTCTACGTCCCGGGCTCGCTGCTGCCGATCATCTCGAAGCAGGCGTCCCGCTGCATGGACTGCGGCATCCCCTTCTGTCACAACGGCTGTCCGCTCGGGAACCTCATCCCCGAGTGGAACGACTACGCCTACCGCGAGGACTGGGCGGCCGCCTCGGAGCGCCTGCACGCGACGAACAACTTCCCCGAGTTCACGGGTCGGTTGTGCCCGGCTCCCTGTGAGTCGGCGTGCGTGCTCGGCATCAACCAGCCGGCCGTGACCATCAAGAACGTCGAGGTCTCGATCATCGACAAGGCGTGGGACGGCGGCGATGTCGAGCCGCAGGCCCCCGAGCGCCTGTCCGGCAAGACCGTCGCCGTGATCGGCTCGGGCCCGGCGGGGCTCGCCGCCGCCCAGCAGCTCACGCGGGCCGGTCACACCGTCGCCGTCTACGAGCGCGCGGACCGCGTCGGAGGCCTCCTCCGGTACGGCATCCCGGAGTTCAAGATGGAGAAGCGCCACATCAACCGCCGTATCGAGCAGATGCGCGCGGAGGGCACCCGCTTCCGCACCGGCATCGAGATCGGCCGCGACCTCAAGGCGACCGACCTGAGGAAGCGGTACGACGCCGTCGTGATCGCCGCCGGTGCCACCACCGCGCGTGACCTGCCGGTGCCGGGCCGCGAGCTCAAGGGCATCCACCAGGCCATGGAGTACCTGCCGCTCGCGAACAAGGTCCAGGAGGGCGACTACGTCACCTCGCCGATCTCCGCCGAGGGCAAGCACGTCGTCGTCATCGGCGGCGGCGACACCGGCGCGGACTGCGTGGGCACCGCCCACCGCCAGGGCGCGGCCTCGGTGACGCAGCTGGAGATCATGCCCCGGCCGGGCGAGGAGCGGAACCCGAACCAGCCCTGGCCGACCTTCCCCATGCTGTACAAGGTCACCTCCGCGCACGAGGAGGGCGGCGAGCGGGTCTACTCCGTCTCCACGACCCACTTCGAGGGCGACGAGGACGGCAACGTCCAGTGGCTGCACCTCAGCGAGGTCGAGTTCATCGACGGCAAGCTGACCCCGAAGCCGGGCACCGAGCGCAAGATCCCCGCCCAGCTGGTCACCCTCGCCATGGGCTTCACCGGCACCGACCGGGAGAACGGCCTGGTCGAGCAGTTCGGCCTGGAGCTCGACGAGCGCGGCAACATCGCCCGCGACGGCGACTTCCAGACCAACGTGCCCGGCGTCTTCGTCGCCGGTGACGCGGGCCGCGGCCAGTCGCTCATCGTGTGGGCGATCGCGGAGGGCCGCTCGGCCGCCCGCGGCTGCGACCGGTTCCTGACCGGCGCGAGCGAGCTGCCGGCGCCGATCCGGCCGACGGACCGCTCGCTGATGGTGTGATCACACCTCAATAGACGTCCCGTACAAAGGCGTACGGAACAGTGGTGGCGCCTGCCTCATGTCCCCGACCGGACCGAGGCGGGCGCCGTCGCATGTGCCCTACGGCACCTTGAACGTCTCCCCGTACACCTGCCACGTGAGCGGAGTCCGCAGGCCCAGGTTCCCCTCGTCGAGGAAGCGCCGTTGCGCGGTGTCGACGCGGGTGGTGTCGATGCCGGGGTGCCTGGTGCGCATGGCGTCCTCGCGGATGTCCAGGAAGGCGTCCAGGTAGGCCTTCTCCGAGCCGCCCCCGGTCGGGCTGTCGGCCTCGGCGAGGGCGCGTTCGCGCAGGCCGTAGAAGCTGGTGGCGTCGGTGCCGGGGCCGTGGAAGACCATGGCGTCGTAGTAGACGAACTGGCCCAGGGCGCCGAGCCCGTCGAGCTTGGCGAGGCGGACCGCGGGGTCGAAGTACACGCGGTCGCGCGCCGCGTCCTGGGCCCTGCGGAAGGCGGGCACCTCGGCCTCCGCCTTCCACGCGGCCGTGAAGCCCGGGTCCAGGCCCTCGTGGGAGTCCGTGCCGTCGACCGCGCGCAGGGCGGGGAGGTAGCGCGCGAGGCCGTTGTCCGGGTGGGCCCTCGTGTAGCCCTCCACGAGGGTGAGCAGGTCGTTGGTGCCGGTGCAGAAGCCGATGATGCCGGCCGTGTAGCCCTGGCCGTCGCCGATGTCCTCGATGTACGCGTAGGCGCTGCGCCAGTCCAGGGTGGAGTTCTCGGCACTGGCCACCAGCTGCTGCGCGAGGTCCTTCTCGGCGGGGGCCGCGAGGCCCGGCGGAAGGCCCCCGAGGACCTTGTAGCTCGCCGAGCTCCCCGACTGCTCCGCCCAGTCCTTGGCGCCCTGCGCGTCCTCGGTGTCCTCGGCCGCCTGCGCCCGGTAGGCGGAGGAGAGGTCCGGCCCGGCCCGGCTCGCGTCGGTGTCCTCGGGCGCGAGGAAGTACGCCGACGCCGTGACGATCACGGGGACGGCGGCGAAGAGCAGCACTCCGGCGCGTTTCACCGGGCTCCCGTCAGCTCGGCGGCCTTCGCCCAGGCGCACACCACGAGCAGCACCAGCAGCGCGGCGCAGACTCCGGCCTGCACGAGGGCGCGACGGCCGTCCCGGGGAGCGTACGCGTAGGCCACGGTGACCGCGGCCCCGGTGAGCAGACCGCCCAGGTGGCCCTCCCAGGACGTCAAGGCCGCGGAGATCACCAGCCACAGCAGCAGACCCGCCATGAAGCGGTTGACCTGGGCCATGTCGGCGCCGAGCCGCCGGGCCAGCACGTAGTACGCGGCACCGAGCCCGAAGATCGCGCCGGACGCGCCGAGCGTGGGCTCGTGGGGGGCGATCAGCAGGACGAGAACCGAGCCGCCGAGCGCGGAGAGCAGATACAGGGCGAGGTAGCGGACCCGGCCCAGCTGGGCCTCGACCACCCGGCCGATGTTCCACAGCGACACCATGTTCATCACGATGTGCAGGATCCCGAACGTGCCCTCGGTGGGCGGCAGATGCAGGAACGCGCCGGTCAGCAGCCGGTACCACTCGCCGTCGACGACCCCGTCGACGTGGAAGTCGGCGGGGTAGGCCGCCTGCCACAGGTAGTGGCCGCCGTCCGGGCCCACCAGACCGGCCCCCAGCATCTCGAACCGGTCCACGAGCGCCGGGCGCACCAACTCGCCGAGGTAGGCGAGCACATTGAGGCCGATGAGGACGTACGTCACCAGGGGTACGGCCGAGATCCGTCCGCCGAACGCGGTCCGCGCCTGCCGTACCGACCGGGCCCCCTCCCGCACGCACTCCGGGCACTGGTGGCCGACGGCCGCCTCCCGCATGCAGTCCGGGCAGATGAACCGCTCACAGCGGGTGCAGCGGACGTGGGACTCCACCTTCGGGTGGCGATAGCAGGTCGTGAGGGTGGATTCGGGTTCCACGTCCGGCTCCTCGGAGTGACAGGGGCGATCATTGAGCCGGTGGGGACGGCGGCGAACAAAATATCGAACGCCGGGGACTGCGGAGAGCGGAGGGGTCATGGTCGCGATCAGTCTCAGCAAGGTGGAGGAGACGGCGCCCGCGCTGGTCGACCTGTACAGGAGTGCCGGGGTGTCCCTGGTCAAGCACGGGCTGGACGGGCTGCGGGCCGCGGTCTACCTCGTGGTCGACTACTCGGGCTCCATGCGGCCGTACTACCGGGACGGCAGTGTGCAGGCCCTCGCGGACCGGGTGCTCGGGCTGTCCGCGCACCTCGACGACGACGGGCGGGTGCCCGTGGTGTTCTTCTCCACCGACGTGGACGCCGTGACGGACATCGAACTCGCCGCTCACCAGGGGCGCGTCGACCGGATCGTGGCCGGCCTCGGGCACATGGGCAAGACCAGCTACCACCTGGCCATGGACGCCGTCCTCGACCACTACCTCGACAGCGGCAGCACGGCCCCCGCCCTCGTCGTCTTCCAGACCGACGGCGGCCCGATCAACAAGCTCGCCGCGGAACGGTACCTGTGCAAGGCGGCGAAGCTCCCGCTGTTCTGGCAGTTCGTCGGCTTCGGCGACCCGGACAGCAAGCAGTTCGACTTCCTGCGCAGGCTCGACGAGCTCCCCGTACCGGACCGGCGGGCGGTGGACAACGCCGGCTTCTTCCACGCGGGCGAGACCCCTCGCACGGTCCCCGACAGCGAGTTGTACGACCGCCTCGTGGGCGAGTTCCCGAAGTGGCTGGTGGCGGCGCGGGCCGCGGGGATCGTGCGGAGGTAGGCCGGGGCCCCTGGGGGCCTACGTGTCGCACTCCAGGACCGTCCGGCACAGCGCGCACCGGGCGCGTACCCGGCCCCGCACCGGCACCCGGATCCGCTGCCGGCAGGTCGGGCAGGGGAACGACACCCGCAGGTGGCCGACGCCGTCCGGGGTGAAGGTGTAGGGGACGCCGGGCCGGGGGCCGGGGCCGCCGTGCCGGCGGTCGCGGGCGTAGCGGCGCCGGCCCGCCCAGCCCGCGGCCGTCAGCGGCGGCTGCTGCTCGTCCTCCCGGGCCAGGGCCAGGCCCTTCCCGTACGCCGTGTACGCCTGCGGGCTGGTGAACCACACCGACGGGTCCTCGCCGAACACCAGGGAACGCTTCGCCAGGACGTACCCGAACTCCTCCGGCGTCAGGTACCCCAGCTTCTGGGACGACGCCGCGTCCTCCCGGTACGCGTCCAGGAGCAGCCACCCCGCCCCCAGATACGTCGTCGCCGTGTCCGTGAGGATCTCGTTCTCGCGCACCCCCGGGAAGGAGAGGTCCAGCCGGTGCAGATACACATGCATGACCTCGTGGGCCAGCGCCGCACCGATGTCCCGCCGGTGCGTGCGGAACCGGTCGTTCAGCTCGACGAAGTACTCGGGCCCCGCGGTGAGTTCGACGTTCGCCGCGTGTGTCATCTCCCGGAAGCTCACCACGAGCCGCGCGTCCGGCAGCCGGTAGTGCCGCACCAGCTCCCGGGCCACCCGCTGGGCGCCCAGATAGAGGTCGTCGGTGTCGCAGAACGCCACGTCCACCGGCGCCACGCTCGTCGCGAAGGTCCGCACGGTGTCGTAGGAGAGCCGCTTGTAGAGCGCGGTGATCGCCGCCCGCACCGTCTCCAGGTGCGGGTAGCCGTGCTGGACCGGTCCGTCGTTCGTCACGCCCGTACCCCCAAGACGCCCTGAACCCGATTCCACTCTACGAGGTCGTGAGCCGATCCACGTGGGTCGCATCCGGAGCGCGCAGACGCAGTACGGGTCCGTCGGCCGGGGCCTCCTCCAGCTCCAGCACCCACACGTCGTTGCCGCCCTCCCGCAGTACCGGACCGGGCACGTACAGCGACCGCTGCGGGCCCACGGACCAGTACCGGCCGAGGTTGAAACCGTTGATCCACACGAACCCCCGGGTCCACCCCGGCAGTTCCAGCACCGCGTCCCCCGCGCCACGCACCCTCAGCTCGCCCCGGTACAGACCCGGAGAGCCGTCCCCCGGGACCTGCTCGAAGCCGAGCCCCGCCAGGGAGTCCAGCGCGTCCAGCCGCAGCCCGCGCGCCCGCACCCCGTGCAGGAACTGCCGCTCGTGCAGCAGACCCCCCGTGATCCCCTTCGCCTCCCCGCTCCGCGGCCCGTAGTTGACCCGCCCCAGCGACTCCACCCACAGCTCCACCCGCGCGGGCCCCGCCACCGGCTCCTTGAGCCGGACCTCGTCCTCGGTGAGCACCCCGGCCCGCTCCCCGTCGACGTAGACCACGGCGAGGTCCCTGAGGCCGCGCGCGATCAGCGGGTACGGCTGCCGCGGCCCCGGCACGTCCACCTCGTACCGCACCAGCCCCCGGTCGACGTCCAGCTCCTCGAAGGTCGGCGGGACGGGCCCTTCGAAGGGTGCCCCACCGCGCTCCTCCAGTACGGCGGACAGGGGCGCCCAGTCGCCCGGGCGCACCTCGTCCGGCGTCCCCAACACCTCGGGCGGGGGCGGCGGTTCGGCCACCGGGCCGTACTCGGCGAGCACCTCCCGGAAACGCCAGAACTTCTCCGTCGGCCTGCCGTACTCGTCGATCGGCGCGTCGTAGTCGTACGACGTCACGTCCGGCTCCAGCGGGCCGTCGTGCAGCGCGCCCCCGCCGCGGTTGGCGCCCGCCCAGCCCGCGAAGTTCGTGCCGCCGTGCGCCATGTACAGGTTCACCGAGGCGCCCTGCTCCAGGATCTCCCGCAGCGTCGCCGCCGCGTCCCCGGCGTCCCGTACGACGTGCTCGCCGCCCCAGTGGTCGAACCAGCCGCACCAGAACTCCATGCACATCAGCGGACCGTCCGGGCGGAACCGGCGCAGCGTCTCGAAGGCCGTACGGGCGTCGGAGCCGAAGTTGACCGTGGCGAGCACACCGGGGACCGAGCCGCCGGTGAGCATGTGGTCCTCGGGGCCGTCGGAGGTGAACAGCGGGACCGTGATGCCCTCCGCGCGCAGGAGTTCGGCGAGGCGGGCCAGATAGCGCGCGTCCGAGCCGTAGCTGCCGTACTCGTTCTCCACCTGGACCATCAGCACCGGGCCGCCCCGGTCGATCTGCCGCTCCACGACCTGCGGCAGCAGCCGCCGGAACCAGCGCTCCACCTCGCCCAGGTACACCGCGTCGCTCGTGCGCGCCCGCCCCTGGAGCCAGTGCGGCAGGCCGCCGTTCTCCCACTCCGCGCAGATGTAGGGGCCCGGGCGGACGATCGCCCACAGCCCCGCCTCCCGGGCCGCGTCCAGGAACCGGCCCAGCGCCGCCACGTCCCGGAACTCGCCGGGGTGCGGCTCGTGGAGGTTCCACGGCACGTACGTCTCCACGCAGTTGAGGCCCATCGCCCGCAGCATCGCCAGCCGGTGCCCCCACTGCGCCTCGTGCACCCGGAAGTAGTGCAGCGCGCCGGACAGCAGCCGCACCGGCCGTCCGTCCAGCAGGAAATCGGTGTCACCCGTCGAGAACTCGCTCATGGGCTCCACCCTCGCGACTGGCGGCGACCACGTCCATGGACAAAGATCGGCGCTGCTTGGACCGAAGCGACGGTCGTCGCACCGGGTGACGGTCGGCGGGCCGGGCGGGAACGTCGGCGGACCGGGCGAAGGTCTTGGAACGGAGCGAACCGTGGAAGGCGCGGCGATGTACCACACCTGGATGCGGTTCTTCTCACCCGGCCCCGTCCACCAGCGCCTCGGCCTCGTCTGCCTCGGCGTCGGCCTCCAGTACGGCGCGCTGCCCACCGTCGGGCCCCGCACCCTCGACAGCCATGTCGCCGTCGTCATCAGCACCGGCAGCGGGTGGTACGAGACCCCCGACGGGCGGCGCCGGACGGTCACCGCGCCGGCGCTGCTGTGGCTCACGCCCGGCGTCCCGCACCACTACGCGCCCGACCCCGGGGCCGGCTGGGACGAGGGGTTCGTCGGGTTCACCGGGCCCGCGACCGCGACGTACACCGAACTCGGCTACATCGAGCCGGACCGGCCCGTCGTGGCCCTGTCCGACGCCACCGGCCCGCGCGCGGTGATCGCCCGGATCGCGCGGGCCGCGCGTCGCGACAACCCGCTGCTGGAGGTGGAGACGGGAGCCGCGGTCCACGAACTCCTCGTCGCGCTGCGCCGCGCCCGTGCCGACCTCGCGCCCGACGGCGACCCCGTCCTCAAGGCCCTCGCCCGGGACGCCTTCAAGCCGATGTCCGTCGCCGACCATGCCGCCCGGCACGGCATGACCCTCGCCGAACTGCGCACCGCCGTGCGCCGGGGTGCCGGGTGCAGCCCCAAGGACTACCTCCTCGGCATCCGGCTCGGCCGCGCCAAGGAACTCCTCGCCGCGACCGAACTCCCCGTCGCCTCCGTGGCCCGCCGCGTCGGCTACGACGACCCCGCCTACTTCTCCCGCCTCTTCACCCGCCGCGTAGGCATGCCCCCGATCCACTTCCGAACCCAGGAGTCCCGAACGGTCCCGGGGGGCTGGAGCAACCAGGTCCCGGATCCGGACGACCCACCGCGGGTCTGAGCCGGGTGGGTGGGGGTTCCGGGTTCTGGGGGCGGTGGGTCGGTGGTCTGGTGGGGGTGGGCTGCGGGGGCCTGAGGTGGTGGGCCAGGTGGGGGTGGGCTCCCGGGGCGCCGGCCGGTGGGTTGAGTGGGGGCCTCCGGGGGGTTTGGGCGGGTGGTCCCGGTGGGGTGGGCTGCGGGGTCTTGGAGCGGGGGTCGGGCGGGGGTTCTGGGAGATCGGGGCCGAGGTCCCAGCGTGTGGCCTGCCGGAGTTCTGGGCCGGCGTCCCCGGCGGGGGTGGCCTGCTGGGGGGCGGGCCGGTAGGCCGGGGCGGGGCGTACGGGGTGCTGGGCCGGTGTCCCCGGCGGGGATGGCTTCCGGGGAGCTGGGCCGAGGTCCCGACGCAGGTGGCTGCGGGGTTCCGGGGCGGTGGTGCTGGAGAGGTGGCCTGCCGGAGTTCTGGACCGGTGGTCCCGGCGGGGGTGGTCTGCTGCGGGTTGGGCCGGTAGGTCGGGCGGGGGCGTTCGGTGTGCTGGGCCGGTGTCCCCGGCGGGGATGGCTTCCGGGGAGCTGGGGCGAGGTCCCGACGCAGGTGGGCTGCGGGGTTCTGGGGCGATGGTCCTGGAGGGGGGCTGCCGGGGTTCTGGGCCGGTGTTCCAGGCGGGGGCGGGCTCCCGGGGTTTGAGCCGGTGGGTTAGACGGGGGGGCGGTTTACGGGGATCCGGGCCGAGGTCCCGGCGGCCTGTGGCTTGCCGGAGTTCTGGGCTGGTGGTCCTGGCGGGAGTGGCTTATGGGGGTTTGGCCGGTGGGCTGGGCGGGGGGGGCGTACGGGGTGCTGGGTCGGTACACCTGGCGGGGATGGGTTCCGGGATCTGGGTCGAGGTCCCGGCGCGGATCGGCTGCTGGGTGCCGGGCCGTGGGCCCGGTGGGGATCGGGCGCTGGCTGCTGGGCCGTGGGTCCGGGCGGGGCGATCCGCGGGGGATCTGGCACCGTGGGATCGGCCCGGCCCGGCCGGTGGGAGACCGTAGCCCGGTCGGGTAGCGGTCCGGGGCGGGTGGCGATGATCTCCTTACGCCCCGCCCCGTAGGGTTGGTGACCATGACCACCAGCAACACCGGAACCGGTGACGTCGACCCCGCGGTCCGTGCGGAGCTCGCGCGGCTGCGGGACAGCATCGACAACATCGACGCGGCCGTCGTCCACATGCTCGCCGAGCGCTTCAAGGCCACCCAGCAGGTCGGCCACCTCAAGGCCCGCCACCAGCTGCCCCCCGCCGACCCGGACCGCGAGGCCCGCCAGATCGAGCGGCTGCGCACCCTCGCCGAGAACGCCAAGCTCGACCCGGCCTTCGCTGAGAAGTTCCTGAACTTCATCATCGCCGAAGTCATCCGGCACCACGAGCGCATCGCCGAGGACACCGTCAACGGCAGCACCCCCGTGGCCGATTGACCTCGTAGAACTCCCCAGGGACGTGACACGGCGGCCCGCACCCGGCATGCTGCCCCGTGCACTCCTTGTCAGCCTGCGAGCACTCCCCGTCAGGACGCGGGCGTAGGCTGGTTCTCCGCGAGGGAGGGACGTCGGGCCATGCCGTCGGATGCCAGGATCCTCATCGTCGACGACCACGAGGACACGCTCTACGCCCTGGAGGGCGCCCTGGCCCCGCTGGGCTACCAGCTCGGCCGCGCCACCAGCGGTGACGAGGCCCTCAAGCAGGTCCTCCGGGGCCAGGTCGGCCTCCTGCTCCTCGACGTGCGGATGCCCGGCGTCAGCGGCCTCGACGTGGTCCGCTACATGCGCCGCCTGGAACAGACCCAGCACATCCCCGTCATCCTGCTCACCGGCTTCGGCCCCGACCACGAACTCACCTCCGCCGCCTTCGGCCTCGGCGTCGCCGACCTGATGATGAAGCCCATCGACCCCTGGGCCCTGCGCACCAAGGTCCGCTACCTCTACGACGCCCACCGCCGCCGCCTCGCCCTCGAACACGAGGTGCGCGAGCTGCGCGCCCTCGTCAAGGACCACCCCGACGACGTGAGCGCGGCCCGCCCGGCCCTGCCCCACCCCGACGCCCGCGTCCCGGTGCAGCGCGGACAGGGGGCGCACACCGAGGAGCTCGAACAGGACCGGACATAAGGCGTGTACCGATCCGCCTCTGTGAGTTGGCCGTGCCATCAGGCAGCATGTCCTGCATGTCCGTACTGACGCGCGACGAAGCGCAGACCCGTGCCAAGCTCCTCGACGTTCACCGCTACACCATCGCGCTCGACCTCACCACCGGCGACGAGACCTTCGCGTCCCAGACCGTCGTCCGGTTCACCGCGCGCGCGGAGGCGGACACCTTCGTCGAGCTCAAGCCGGCCGAACTGCGAGCGGCGACCCTGGACGGCCGCCCCCTCGACCCGGAGACCCTCGACGGCAACCGGCTGCCCCTGACGGGCCTGACCACCGGCGAGCACGAACTGCGGATCGACGCCGTCATGCGCTACTCCCGCACCGGCGAGGGCATGCACCGCTTCACCGACCCCAGCGACGGCGAATCGTACGTCTACACCCAGCTGTTCATGGACGACGTCCAGCGCGTCTTCGCCGCCTTCGACCAGCCCGACCTCAAGGCCGTCTTCGACCTGACGGTCACCGCCCCCGAAGGCTGGAGCGTCCTCGCCAACGGCATCACCGAACACCTCGGCGACGGCCGCTGGCAGGCCGCCACCACCCCCCTCATCTCCACCTACCTCGTCGCCGTCGCCGCCGGCCCCTGGCACTCCGTACGCACCGAACACCGCGGCCTGCCCTTCGGCATCCACTGCCGCCGCTCCCTCGCGCCCTACCTCGACCCCGACGCCGACGAGATCTTCGAGATCACCAAGCAGTGCTACGACCGCTACCACGAGAAGTTCGAGGAGCCCTACCCCTTCGACTCCTACGACCAGGCGTTCGTCCCCGAGTTCAACGCCGGCGCCATGGAGAACCCCGGACTGGTCACCTTCCGCGACGAGTTCGTCTACCGCTCCGCCGTCACCGACACCGAGCGCCAGACCCGCGCCATGGTCATCGCCCACGAGATGGCCCACATGTGGTTCGGCGACCTCGTCACCCTGCGCTGGTGGGACGACATCTGGCTCAACGAGTCCTTCGCCGAGTACATGGGCTACCAGACCCTCACCGAGGCCACCCGCTTCACCGACACCTGGGTCGACTTCGGCGTCATGCGCAAGGGCTGGGGCTACGACGCCGACCAGCGCCCCTCCACCCACCCCGTCGCCCCCGAGAAGGTCGACGACACCGCCAGCGCCCTCCTCAACTTCGACGGCATCTCCTACGCCAAGGGCGCCTCCGCCCTGCGCCAACTCGTGCACTGGCTCGGCGAGAAGGACTTCCTCGCCGGCATCAACACCCACTTCGCCCGGCACAGGTTCGGCAACGCCACCCTCGCCGACTTCATCGACTCCCTCGCCTCCGCCACCGAACGCGACGTCCACGCCTGGGCCGACGCCTGGCTGCGCACCACCGGCGTCGACACCCTCAGGCCCGTCGTCACCCGCGGCGAGGAGGGCACGTACACCCTCCAGGTCGAGCACCAGGGCAGCCGCCCGCACCGCATCGCCGTCGGCCTCTACGACCAGGACGTCACCGACGAGGGCCGCCACCTGGTCCTGCGCCACCGCCTCGACCTCGACGTCCCGCAGACCGAGCCCCTCCCCATCGGCAAGCGCCCCGCCCTCCTGCTCCTCAACGACGGCGACCTCACCTACGCCAAGGTCCGCTTCGACGCCGAGTCCTTCAAGACGGTCACCGAGTGCCTCTCCGGGCTGCCCTCACCGCTGACCCGCGCCGTCGTCTGGAACGCCCTGCGCGACGCCGTCCGCGACGGCGAACTCGCCCCCTCCGCCTACCTGGAGGCCGCCCGCGCCCACCTCCCGCACGAGACCGACCTCGCCCTCGTCCAGGGCGTCCTCGCCTTCGCCGCCACCTACGTCGCCGACCGCTACATCACCCCCGAGGAACGCCCCGCCGCCCAGTCGCTCCTCACCGCCCTGTGCCGCGACCTCATCCGCCGCACCGAGGACGGCGACAACCCCGGTCTGCGCCTGATCGCCGTACGCCACTGCATCAACGTCGCCGCCCACCCCGACACCATCGCCGCCTGGCTCGCCGACGGCACCGTCCCCGGCGGACCCGAACTCGACCCCGAACTGCGCTGGCGCGTCCTCGCCCGCCTCGCCGTCCTCGGCGCCACCGACGAGACCGCCATCGCCGCCGAACTGGCCCGCGACCCCTCGGCCACCGGCCAGGAAGGCGCCGCCCGCTGCCGCGCCGCACTCCCCACCGAGGAAGCCAAGGCCGCCGCCTGGGACGCCATGTTCACCCGCGACGACCTCTCCAACTACCTCTTCACCGCCACCGCCCAGGGCTTCTGGCAACCCGAACAGACCGATCTCGTACGGCAGTACGTGCCCCGCTACTACCAGGACGCCGTCGCCCTCGCCGCCCGCCGCGGCCCCGCCATCGCCGACGCCGTCGGCCGCTGGGCCTTCCCCGACTACGCCATCGACGAGGACAACCTGAACCTCGGCCGGACCTGCCTGAACGACGCCGACCCCATCCCCGCCCTGCGCCGCAAACTCGTCGACCAACTCGACGACCTGGGGCGGGCGTTGCGGGTGAGGCAGGCATAGAGCGGGTTTTCCCCGCACGGCAGTACCCCCTTTCGGGTCAGGATCGTTGAACTCTCCGGGCGCGCCCAGCCAGCCGCGTCCAAGCTGGAAGCCCCCAGCGCCCCCGGAGGTCGACGATGCACACGCCACTGCGTCCGCTGCTCGACACGGTCCTGGACGCGCTGGAGGAGGGGACCCGCCTGAGGGGCGGGCCCCTGCCGGCCGGAGGCCCGCCGAAGGTGGCCGAGCGGATGCGGGCCGCGGTGGGGGACGTATTCCCGGACGAGGGCGACCCGGACGCCCTACGCCACCTGGTCCGCGCCGTGGCAGAAGGCGCAGCGGACCCGGCCCACCCCCTCTGCGCGGCCCACCTCCACTGCCCGCCGCTTCCGGTGGCGGCGGCAGCAGACCTGGCCGTCAGCGTCTTGAACCCTTCGATGGACTCGTGGGACCAGGCTCCGGCGGCATCGGAGCTGGAGTCACTGGTGACACGGCAACTGGCGAGAGAGGTCTACGCCGAGACACCTGGGGGCGCGGGGAACTGCGCGACAAGCCCCCACCGGCCAGACGCTTTGATCACAACCGGTGGCACGGGATCCAACCACCTCGCCCTCCTCCTGGCCAGAGAGACACTCGGCCCCGGCGTCCGCCTGGTCTGCGCCGAAAGCGCCCACCACTCCCTCCCCCGCGCGGCCTGGCTGCTGGGGATGCCCCACCCCGTCACTCTCCCCACCCTCGATTCCACAGCCCTGGAAACCGCCCTCACCACTCTCCAGGGCCCGCTCGTCGTCGCGGCCACCGCAGGCACGACAGACACCGGCCACATCGATCCGCTACCCGAGATCGCGCACCTGTGCGCACAACACGGCACCCGCCTGCACGTAGACGCGGCCTACGGCGGAGGCCTCCTCTTCAGCCCCCGGCACCGAGCCAAGCTCACCGGCATCGACAGCGCCGACACCGTGACCCTCGACTTGCACAAACTCGGCTGGCAGCCGGTCGCCGCCGGACTCCTCGCCGTCCGCGACGAAAGAAACCTCGCCGCCCTCCACCACCGCGCCGACTACCTCAACGCCGACGACGACACCGAAGCCGGCCTCCCCGACCTCCTCGGCCGCTCCCTGCGCACCACCCGCCGCCCGGACGTCCTCAAGATCGCCGTCACCCTGAAAACCCTCGGCCGCACAGGACTCGGCGCCCTCGTCGACCAGGTCTGCGCACAGGCGCGGGAGTTCGCGAAAGCCGTGGACGAACACCCCGGCTTCGAACTCCACGCCCCGCCCACCATCAGCACGGTCCTGTTCCGCCCCGCGGCCGCCACCGACGACGCCGTGGCCGCCGTACGCCGAAAACTCCTCACCGACGGCCGCGCCGTCCTCGGCCGAGCCCGCGCGGCCGACCGGCTCTGGCTCAAGGTCACCCTCCTCAACCCCACCACCCGGCCGACCGACCTCACCGCACTCCTGAACCTCGTGGAAGGAACCACCCCCCGATGAACCCCCACCCCCCACACCACGAGCCCGACGCACCCCGCGACCTCGTCGGCATCGGCATCGGCCCCTTCAACCTCTCCCTCGCCGCCCTCGCCCAGCCCCTCACCACGCTCGACACCGTCTTCTACGACCAGCGCCCCGCCTTCGACTGGCACCCCGGCCTGCTCATCGACGGCGCCACCGTCCAAGTCCCGTTCCTCGCCGACCTGGTGACCCTCGCCGACCCCGCCAGCCAGTGGACCTTCCTCAACTACCTCAAGGCCCGCGAACGCCTCTTCCCCTTCTACTTCGCCGAGCGCTTCCACATCCAGCGCGCCGAGTACGACGCCTACTGCCGCTGGGTCGCCGAGAACCTCCCCGGACTCCACTTCCGCCACCAGGTCGACGCCGTCCGCTTCAACCCCGAACGCGACGTCTTCGAGGTCGACTTCACCCAGCTCGACAGCGACGGAGAAGCCGAGGCCCTCGGCCGTACGTACACCAAGAACGTCGTCCTCGGCATCGGCACCGAGCCCTACGTCCCGGAGCCCCTGAAGCCCCTCGTCGAAGCCCCCGGCGTGCCCGTCATCCACGCCGCCGGCTACCTCGACCACCGCGCGAGCCTCCTCGCCGCCGACCACGTCACCGTCGTCGGCTCAGGCCAGTCCGGCGCCGAGGTCTTCCTCGACCTGCTCAGAAACCGCCCCGCCGGCCGCGAGCAACTGCACTGGCTCGGCCGTACCGAAGCGTTCGCGCCCATGGAGTACTCCAAGCTCGGCCTCGAACACTTCACCCCCGACTACACCCGCTACTTCCACGCCCTGTCCGAAAGCGTCCGCGACCGCCTCGGCACCACCCAGTGGCAGCTCCACCGCGGCATCGGCGCCGACACCATCGCCGCCATCCACGACGAGCTCTACCGCCGCACCCAGCACGGCGGCTGGCCCGACGCCGTCCTCACCCCCGGTGTCCGCGTCCGCACCGCCGGACGCATCGCGACCACCAAGGTCGAACTCCACCTCGAACACATCCAGCAGGGCAGCCGCTCCCGGCTCACCACCGACGCCGTCGTCCTCGCCACCGGCTACCGCGAGCGCCCCCTCGACCGCATCCTCGCCGGACTCGACCCCTACCTGCGCCGCGACAGCCGCGAACGTCCCCGCGTCGACGAGCAGTTCAGGCTCGTGCTCGACCCCTCCGTCACCGGCGCCGACTGTCACGTGTACGTCCAGAACGCCGAACGCCACACCCACGGCGTCGGCGCCCCCGACCTCGGCCTCGCCGCCTGGCGCAGCGCCACCATCCTCAACACGGTCACCGGCAAGGACGCCTACCCCCTGCCGACGCGCACGGCCTTCACCACCTTCGGCCTCGAACCCCGCCCCCAGATCCCGTCGGCCCGCAAGGCCCCCGCACTGACACCCCTGGTCGAAGGACGGTGAGACGCCGGCGACGGCACCGAAGCCCGTCGCCGGCGCGCACCCCTAGAACACCGGCGTGCCGTCCCGCGTGAGCTTCCAGTCCACCGACGCGAAGTCCTTCGGGTCCAGCACACCCTTCGCGGTCACCCACTCCGCGATCCGCGTGCGGATCTCCGTCGACTCCGACCACAGCTCGGTGGCCGAGGCCACATGCGGGAACGCGCCGCCGCCGTTGGCACGGTAGTTGTTCACCGCGAACACGAACTTCTGCGCGTCGTCCAGCGCGGCACCGTTGTACGTGAGGTTCTTGATCCGCGAACCCACCGCCTGCGCGATGTCGATCTCGTACGACAGCCCCGACACGTAGTCGTAGTTGTAGTCCGGACGGTTGCCCGCGTTCGTCAGCTTCTCCACGTCCACGGCCGCACCCGCCGCCGTCTGCACGAAGTACGCCGCCGAGTACTCCAGGTACGCCCTGACCTGCGCACCCGTCAGCAGCTTCGCCACCAGCGTGTTGTCGTACACGTACAGGCTCGACAGATCCCGGATCGTCACCTCGCCGGCCGGGATCTCCGAGGTGCGCGAGAACGGCGAGGCCTGCGCGATCACCGGCAGCGAGGCGTACTCCGTGGACACCAGCGCCGCCCTGACCACGTCCTCCTGGACCTTCGTGATCAGGTCGATGATCGGGGCGTCCTTGTAGCGCGCCTCCACCGTCGTCAGCGTCTGAGTGGCCGTCCCCACGACCTGGTTGACGTACTTCACGACCACGTCGTGATCGTCCTTCAGCAGCTTGGTGATCCTCGGGTCGTCGGCCACCGAGTTCGAGTTCAGCACCTTCGACGACACCGACTCGACCGACCAGCGGCCCTTCTCGAAGACCAGCTCGAAGTCGAACAGCGACAGCCGCTCCGCGTACGCCAACGGCTCCGACAGCACCACCGTCTTCCCGGTCTGCGCGTTGGTGACCTTCAACTCCGGGATCTCCACATGCGCGTGGCCCACCAGGATCGCGTCGATCCCCGGCACCTGCTGCGCCACCAGCGCCGCCGAGTTCTCCACGTACGGCAGCTGATCACCGTACGAGGAAGTCCCCGACGACCCCGAGTGCGCCGACACCACCACCACGTCCGCACCCATCGACCGCAGCTTCGGCACCCACTTCGCGGCCTGCTCCTCAAGACCCGGGAACGTCAACTTGCCCTGCACATACGCCTTGTCCCAGATCGCGATACCCGGGTTGGTCAGGCCGAGGACCGCGACCTTGACCGGCGGCGCGCCCTTCACGTGGAACTTCTTGATGAAGTACGGCGGGAAAGCGGGCTTCAGCGTCTTCGCGTCCAGCGCGTTCGCGCCCAGCAGCGGGAAGTGGCACTGCTCCTCGAACTTCCGCAGCGTCTCGATGCCGTAGTTGAACTCGTGGTTCCCGAGCGCCACCGCGTCGTACCCGATGGCGTTCATCGCCGCCGCCATCGGATGGACCGGACCGCCCTTCGCGGTGATCGGGTCGACCTTCGCGTAGTAGTACGTCAGCGGCGTGCCCTGGATCGTGTCGCCCGCGTCCAGGAGCAGCGTGTTGCAGCGGCCCTTCTCCTTGCGGACCTGGTTCACCAGCGTCGAGATCCGCGACAGACCCTGCGCGTTGCCCGCCGCGTCCTTGTACTCCGCGTCCTTGAAGTAGTCCCAGTTGAAGACATGACCGTGCAGGTCCGTGGTGCCCATGACCGTGAGCGAGTACCGCTTCACGGGCTTCCTCCCGGTTTCCGCCGCCTGTGCGGCAGGAGCTCCCACGGCACCCGCCAGCGCGACCCCCGCTCCGGTCACGGCGGACTTCTCCAGGAACTTCCTGCGGTTCAAGGGCATGTCTTGATCTCCTCGGGGAAAGGTCAACAACGCGCGTAGATTCTGACCCGGTCATGTCGAACGGCAACAGACCCCACAGGTTTCGATCTGGTGACTCGACCCGCGAAAACTGACACAGTGAGTCGTTATGACCGTTCCTTACGGCACCCCCGACGCACCCCGCATCGCCGTCCGCGGCGAAGCCCACCTAGAAGTCGACCCCGAACTCGCCCGCATCAGCGTCTCCGTCGCCTCCCGCGGCAAGGACCGCCGCACCGCCCTCGACGACCTCACCCGCCGCAACGCCACCGTCCTGGACCTCCTCAAGTCCTACGGCGACGCCGTCGAACGCCTGGAGACCGGCTCCTTCTCCGTCACCCCCGAACTCAAGGAACACGGCCGCGGCGAACGCGTCCACGCGTACCACGGCCGCGTCCACATCACCGCGGAACTCACCGACTTCACCGCACTGGGCGAACTCACGACCCGACTGGCCGACCAGGAGTTGACGCGGGTCGACGGACCCTGGTGGGCCCTGCGCCGCGACTCACCCGCCTACCGCGAGGCCCGCCAACAGGCGGTACGGGAAGCCGTCCAGCGGGCACGGGAGTACGCCGAGGCGCTGGGCACCTCCCTGTCCTCCCTGCTGGAACTCGCCGACATCGGCGCCGAGAACCCCGAACCCCGCTATGCCGGCCAGGCGAGAAGCGCCCGCCTCGCATCCTTCGACGGAGCCCAGGCAGCCGAAGCCGCCGCCGCCCCCCTCGACCTCGAACCCCAGCGTCAACACGTCTACGCCCACGTCAACGCACGTTTCACGATGGCGCCGCCGAGGCTCTGACGGCCGCCGGATTTGCTCCTGCGATGCTCATCAGAGCAGGCCCCCGCACACTTCAACACTTGTCAAGAGGCTTTCACCCGGAGGTTGTTGAGTCGTCATGTGCGACCAATTCCCTACCCGCCGGTAAGGCCTAATGTCGAAACATGCGCCGAGCAAAAATCGTCTGCACCCTGGGCCCCGCCACCGACTCCTACGATCAGATCAAAGACCTGGTCGACGCCGGAATGGACGTGGCCCGCTTCAACCTCAGCCACGGCAGCTACGCCGAACACGAGGAGCGGTACCACCGCGTCCGCAAGGCCTCCGACGAGACCGGCCGCAGCGTGGGCCTCCTCGCCGACCTTCAGGGCCCGAAGATCCGCCTCGGTCACTTCGTCGAAGGACCCGTACTCCTTGAACGCGGCGACACCTTCACCATCACCGTGGAGGACGGCGCCGAGGGCGACCAGCGGTCCTGCGGGACGACGTACAAGGGGCTCGCCTCGGACGTCACCGCCGGCGAACGCATCCTCGTCGACGACGGCAAGGTCTGCCTGGAGGTCACCTCCGTCGACGGCCCCCGCGTCCACACCCGCGTGGTCGAAGGCGGCATGATCTCCGACCACAAAGGCCTCAACCTGCCCGGCGTGGCCGTCTCCGTCCCCGCGCTCTCGGAGAAGGACGAGGAGGACCTGCGCTGGGCGCTGCGCATGGGCTTCGACGTCATCGCCCTGTCCTTCGTCCGGTCGGGGCGCGACATCGAGGACGTCCACCGGATCATGGACTCGGCGGGGCGCCGGGTTCCCGTGATCGCCAAGGTGGAGAAGCCTCAGGCGGTCGAGGCGATCGAGGACATCGTGGCGGCCTTCGACGGCATCATGGTGGCCCGCGGAGACCTGGGCGTGGAGATGCCGCTGGAGCAGGTGCCGATCGTCCAGAAGCGCGCGATCAAACTGGCCAAGCGGAACGCCAAGCCGGTGATCGTCGCGACCCAGATGCTGGACTCGATGATCGAGAACTCCCGTCCCACGAGGGCGGAGGCGTCCGATGTGGCCAACGCGGTCATCGACGGCACCGACGCGGTGATGCTGTCCGGCGAGACGAGCGTGGGCAAGCACGCGATCGACACCGTCCGGACGATGGCGAAGATCGTGGAAGCGGCGGAGGAGGACATCCTCGAGAAGGGCCTCCCGCCGCTGACCGAACGCAACAAGCCCCGCACCCAGGGAGGGGCTGTCGCCCGGGCCGCCGCGGAGATGGGCGACTTCCTCGGCGCGAAGTTCCTGGTCGCCTTCACCCAGTCCGGCGACACGGTGAAGCGGCTGTCCCGGTACCGGTCCCCGATCCCGCTCCTGGCCTTCACCCCGGAGCCGGCGACTCGCTCGCAGCTGAGCCTGACGTGGGGCGTGGAGACGTACCTGGGCCCGGAGGTGGACTCCACGGACGCGATGGTCGACCAGGTGGACGAGCTCCTGTTGCGGTACGGCCGCTGCGAGAAGGGCGACGTGGTCGTGATCACGGCCGGCTCCCCACCCGGGGTGTCCGGCTCGACGAACCTGGTTCGGGTCCACCACATCGGGGAGGACGACAGCCCGAAGTAGGCGGTCAGTGTTTGGGGCCTACGTGGGGGTCCATGAGGGCGACTGAGGCTTTGCGGGCGATGGAGATGTTGCGGCTGTTCGCCTGCTTCCAGTCGACGCCCACCTTGTCGAGGGTGGAGGTGAAGAGCCGGATGATGTCGCCGGACAGGTTGGTGAAGAAGTACCGGGGATATTCGTAGCGCTTCTGCTCACCGAGTACGACGCGGGTGGTCCAGTTGGTGATGCGGCAGCCGTCGGAGTGGATGAGGCCGCGGATGAAGTCCCAAGGATGCGTGTCGACGATCGCTTGCTGCCAAGGTTCGAGGGCGATGGCGCGCTCGTGCTTCTTGCCGGGGCCGTGTTGGGGGAAGAGGGCGGGCCAATGGCGGGAATAGCTGGTCACCATTGTGTAGCCCACCTTCTGTAGGTTGTAGACCCCGATACCTGGGCGCACCTTCGCGATGGTCTCGCCGCACTCCTGGATGAGGCCAGGCCATGCATCGGCGCACGCGATACGGAGGTAGTAGCCGCCGCTGCGAGGGTGTCCGCTGATGCAGCCGTCGCCCAGATAGAGGCCAAGCAGGTAGGAGTAGGCCTGGTTGTCAGCCGGCGGTCCAGGGTCCGGGGATGTCATGCGTGGCAGAGGCTCAAGGCGCTGCTGCCAGGACCGGATCGCGGCTCGTGAGATTCCCGTTTGCTGGCTGACCGAATTCAGGCTTCGTCCCTGCGCCACCAGTGCGAGGGCTCGCCTGCGTGTGCTCATGTCGTACATGCGGCCACTTTGAGCGAGTGATCGCTAAGACGCGCAGCAAAAAGCGGATGTTCACGAGAACGTGGACATCCGCTTCTGGTAGTGACCTTCGAATTAAAGGAAAAGTGCCCCGGGTCGGACTCGAACCGACACTGTACGGGTTTTGAATCCGTTGCCTGCTGCCAATTGGGCTACCGGGGCCCGCAGAATCAAAGGTTTCCTGTGACCCTGCGCGCACCCACCTTACCGCAGCTAGGTACGCTCTTGTCAGCAGTACCCCTGCCCCTGAACGAGGAGCCCCCGTGACCGCCCCCGAGTCGCCCCAGCCCGTAGACGTGCCCGACGACGACAAGTCGCACGTGCCTCCGCTGACGACCCGTGTCGTCATCGCCGAGGACGAGGCCCTGATCCGGCTCGACCTCAAAGAGATGCTGGAGGAAGAGGGCTACAGCGTCGTCGGCGAGGCCGGTGACGGTGAGCAGGCCGTCGAGCTCGCCCGTGAGCACAAGCCGGACCTCGTGATCCTCGATGTGAAGATGCCCAAGCTCGACGGGATCTCCGCCGCCGAGAAGATCGCCGAGGAGCGCATCGCGCCCGTGCTCATGCTCACCGCCTTCTCGCAGCGCGACCTCGTCGAGCGGGCGCGGGACGCCGGTGCCATGGCGTACCTCGTGAAGCCCTTCAGCAAGAGTGACGTCGTGCCGGCGATCGAGATGGCTGTCTCCCGGTTCACGGAGCTGAAGGAGCTGGAGAACGAGGTCGCCGACCTGACCCAGCGTCTTGAGACCCGCAAGCTCGTCGACCGGGCGAAGTCGATCCTTCAGACGTCGTACGGTCTGACCGAGCCCGCCGCGTTCCGGTGGATCCAGAAGACGTCGATGGACCGTCGTATGTCGATGCAGCAGGTCGCGGAGGCGGTCATCCTGGACGCCGACGAGAAGAAGGCCAAGGGCTGACCTCAAGGCTCACAAAAGACCGAGGCCCGCGTCCCCAGCAGGGGGCGCGGGCCTCGTCGTACGGCCGGAGGACCTCAGTCCTCGCCGAGGTACGCCTTGCGGACCGACTCGTCGTGCAGCAGGTCCTGGCCGGTGCCGGAGAGGACGATGTTGCCGACCTCCATGACGTGTCCCTGGTCGGCCAGGGAGAGCGCCGCCTGGGCGTTCTGTTCGACCAGGAGGATCGTCGTGCCCTGGGACTTGAGTTCGACGATGGTCGACATGATCTTCTGCATCATGATCGGGGAGAGGCCCATGGAGGGCTCGTCGAGCATGAGGAGTTTCGGCTGGGACATGAGGGCGCGGCCCATGGCGAGCATCTGCTGCTCGCCGCCGGACAGGGTTCCCGCGGCCTGGTTGCGGCGCTCTCCGAGGATCGGGAAGAGGTCGTAGGCGCGCTGTATGTCCTTGTCGATGCCTTCCTTGTCCTTGCGGAGGAAGGCGCCGAGCTGGAGGTTCTCGAAGATGGTCAGCCGGGGGAAGATGTGCCGGCCTTCGGGGGAGTGGGCCAGGCCGAAGGAGACGATCTTGTGGGCCGGGATGCCGCTGAGGGGCTTCCCGTCGAACGTGATCTTTCCGGAGGTCGGCTTCAGGAGGCCCGAGAGCGTCCGCAGGGTCGTCGTCTTGCCGGCGCCGTTGGTGCCGATGAGGGTGACGACCTGGCCGGCTTCGACGCTGAAGGAGATGCCTTTGACGGCTTCGATCTTGCCGTAGGAGACCCGGAGGTCCTCGACTTCGAGGAGTGCGGTCACTGGCCTTCTCCCTTGGTGCTGGTGGTGCCCGCTTCGGCCGCGTCGACCTCGGCGGTCTCTGCCGCGCCGGGGTCGCCTTCGAAGGGTTCGCCGAGGTAGGCGGCGATGACGCGCTCGTCGGCCTGGACGACCTCGGAGGTGCCTTCGACGAGTTTTTCGCCCTGGACGAGGACGGCGACGCGGTCGGAGAGGTTGAAGACGAAGCGCATGTCGTGCTCGATGAGGAGGACGGCGATGCCCTTGTCGCGGATGGCGAAGACCAGCTCCTCGGTGGCGCGGGTCTCCTGGGGGTTCATGCCGGCGGTGGGCTCGTCGAGGAGCAGCAGGCCGGGCTCTGAGGCCAGGGCGCGGGCGATCTCCAGCTTGCGCTGTTCGCCGTAGGGGAGGTTGCGGGCGAGGTGGTCGCGCTTGCCGGCGAGGCCGATGAACTCCAGGAGTTCCATGGCGCGTTCTTCGCTGGCCTTCTCCGCCCTCTTGAAGCCGGGGCCGCGGAGCAGCGCCGACCAGAGGCCTTCCTTGGTCCGCGTGTGGCGGCCGACGAGGACGTTCTCGAGGACCGTCATGTTGGCGAAGAGGCGGATGTTCTGGAAGGTGCGGGCGATGCCGGCCTTGGTCACCAGGTGGGGCTTGGGCGGAAGGACGGTGCCCTTGTAGGAGACCTGGCCCTCGGTGGGGACGTAGAGGCCGGTGAGGCAGTTGAAGAAGGTCGTCTTGCCGGCGCCGTTGGGGCCGATGAGGCCGACGATCTCGCCCGCGTTGACGGTGAAGTCGACCGAGCGGACGGCGGTGAGGCCGCCGAAGCGCATGGTGACGTTGCGTGCCTCGAGTACTGGTGTCGTCATGGTGCTCACGCCCCGGCCTTGGTGACGGCGGTCGGTTCGCCGGACAGTGTTGTTGTCTCTGGTACGTCGAGCTGGCCGGTCTCGTGGAACTCGAGTTGGCGGCGGCGGTTGGCGATGATGCCTTCGGGGCGGAAGCGCATCAGCAGGATGAGGGCGATGCCGAAGGCCAGCAGCGACTTGTCCTGGAGGAAGACGAGCTTCTCCGGGAGCAGGTAGAGCAGTGCCGCGCCGAGGATCGGTCCCGCCACCGTGCCCATGCCGCCGAGGACGACCGCGGCCAGGAGGAAGGCCGAGTTGGGGGGCGTGGAGCCCGCGAACTGGTACGGCGTCGGGACGACGCTGTAGGTGACGTGGGCGCTGACGGTGCCGGCGAGGCCGGCGAGGGCGGCGCCGAGGGCGAAGGCGATGAGCTTGACGCGGAAGCCGTTGATGCCCATGGCGGTGGCGGCGGTCTCGTCCTCGCGGATGGCGATCCAGGAGCGGCCGATGCGGGAGTCGGCGGCGCGGGTGTAGACGAGGACCACGATCGCCATGATGAGGACCATCAGCAGGTAGTAGTTGGCGAACCGGCCGATGGTGAAGCCTGCGATGTCGTGGGCTTCGCCGAGGTTGAACCCGAAGAAGTTGAGGTCCGGGATGGACGGGATGCCGTTCGGGCCGTTGGTGATGTCCGGGCCGGATTCGCCGTCCATGTTGTTGACGGCGATGCGGAAGATCTCTCCGAAGCCGAGGGTGACGATGGCGAGGTAGTCGCCGCGCAGTCGCAGGGTGGGGGCGCCGATGAGGACGCCGAAGATCAGCGATGCGGCGGCGCCGGCCAGGGCGGCGGCCCAGAAGGGGAAGTGGACGCCGGAGAAGCGGGAGAACTCGGAGCCGGAGACGAGGGCGGCGGTGTAGGCGCCGACGCCGAGGAAGGCGACGTATCCGAGGTCGAGGAGGCCCGCGAGGCCGACGACGATGTTGAGGCCGAGGGCGACGGTGCCGAAGATCAGGATGTTGACGCCGATGTTGGCGTAGTGGTCGTCGGTCTGGGTGAAGGGGAACGCGATGGCGGCGGCGAAGCCCATGGCGAGCGTGAAGCTGCGGTTGTGGGCGACGAGCCGGGAGAAGCGGTCCATGAGGCCTGCGGTGTGCAGGGCCCAGACGCCGAAGACGACGACGATCAGGTAGCCGACGAAGAGCTCGCCGTACTCGGTGTCGATGCCGTAGGTGAAGACGGCGAGGCCGATGATCGTGACGACGGTGATGAGCGCGCGCTCCACCCAGGGGCTGAGGGGTGCGGGGGCGGGGATGCCGTCGGGCTTGGCGAGGTACGCCTTGAGGTTCTCCTTGGTGCTCTCGGTGCGCGGCTCGGGGAGGGCGAAGGCACCGAGGACGGGGAGGAGGGAGGCGATGGCCGCGATCCAGCCGCCTGGTTCGAGGTTGGCGAGTCCGCCGAGTTCGGCGGCGATCGAGACGATCGTGTACCAGGTGACGCCGAAGCCGCCCAGGGCGGTCAGGGCGAGGGGGGCGTTGTTGCGGGCGGGGATGAGCCAGCCCAGGCCCCGGATGCCGTACGCGGAGAGGGCGAACAGCGTGGTGAGGAGGCCGGCGATGAAGGTCAGCCACTGGAGGCCGCCGGGGTAGCCGGTGATGGTGAGGTCGCCGGGGAACTCGCTGGTCCAGGTCCAGGCGAGGAAGGCGGAGGCCGCGGTGGCGATGCCGCCGACGAGCAGGAGTGCGCGGGCGGCCGCCAGGGGCAGCGGGATCAGGCCGCGGGTGGTGGTGTCGGTCATCGTGATCACGCCCTGTCCGCGACGCGTTCGCCGAGCAGGCCTTGTGGCCTGACGAGGAGAACGATGATGAGCAGCGCGAAGGCCCAGACGTTGGCCCAGCTCTGGCCGCCGAGCTTGTCCATGCCGGGGATGCCGTCGATGTAGGCGGAGGCGAGGGTCTCGGCGACGCCGAGGACGAGCCCGCCGAGCATGGCGCCGTAGATGTTGCCGATGCCGCCGAGGACGGCGGCGGTGAAGGCCTTGAGGCCCATCAGGAAGCCCATGCGGTAGTCGATGTTGCCGTACTTGAGGCCGTAGGCGACGGCGGCGACCGCGGCGAAGAAACCGCCGATGGCGAAGGCGATCACGATGATGCGGTTGGTGTCGATGCCCATGAGCTGTGCGGTGTCCGGGTCCTGGGCGGTGGCCTGCATGGCGCGGCCGGTGCGGGACTTGCGGACGAAGAAGGCGAGGGCGGACATGCAGACGATCGCGGCGACGATCAGGAAGATGTCGGCGTCCTTGATGGTGACGGAGCCGATCTCGTGGGTGGCGTCGAGGCCGGGGAAGGCGACGGCGCGGTCCGCGTGCGGGTAGAAGTTGCGGACGACTTCCTGGAGGGCCAGGGACAGGCCGATCGCGGTGATGAGCGGTGCGAGCCGTGGTGCTCCGCGCAGGGGCCGGTAGGCGAACCGTTCCGCTCCGACCGCGATGAGGATCGCGACGATGCCGCCGCCGACCAGCATCAGGGGGACGGCGACGGCCATCGAGACGCCGTCGGGAAGGATGTAGAAGTAGACCGTGAAGGCCCCGAAGGCGCCGGTCATGAAGATCTCGCCGTGCGCGAAGTTGATGAGCTGGACGATGCCGTACACCATCGTGTAGCCGATGGCGATCAGCCCGTACATCGAGCCCAGAAGCAGCCCGTTGGCCAGCTGCTGCGGCAGGGTGTTCACCGCGTGGCCTCCATTGTCGCTGGTGGTCGTGTGCACTGGTGGTGTGCAGGGGTGGGGTGTGGCAAGGGCCGCGCGGTCGGGGTCCCCTCCCGCGCGGCCCGTGTGGTGGTGCTGTTGCTGCTGGGGCCTGGACTAGCCGAGGTCGGCGGTGCCGGTCTTCACAGCCTTCCACGCACCCTTGGTGACCTGGTAGACGGTGAGCTGCTTGTTCGTGGTGTCGCCGTACTCGTCGAAGGAGACCTTGCCGGAGATGCCTTCGAAGTCGGACTTCTGGACGTTGTCGACGACGGAGGAGCGCAGGGCGTTGATGTCGCTGGGGACCTTGCCGCCGTTGGCGTCGACCGCGGCCTTCACGGCCTTGATGATGGCGGTGGTGGCGTCGTAGGAGTACGCGCCGTAGGCGCCGTAGTCACCCTTGTAGCCCTTGGCCTTGTACGTCTCGATGAACGTCTTGGCGGCCGGCAGGGTGTCGGCGGGGACACCGACGGCGGTGGCGAGGTCGCCCTCGGAGGCGGCACCCGCGGTCTCGATGTAGGTGGAGGCGAACATGCCGTCGCCGCCGAAGAGCGGGATCTTGACTCCGCCGTCCTTGAGCTGCTTGGTGATCAGCGAGGACTCGTCGTACTGGCCGCCGTAGTAGAGCAGGTCGGCGCCGGAGGTCTTGACCTTGGTGACGAGGGAGCCGAAGTCCTTGTCGCCGGTGTTGACGTGGTCGGTGCCGACCACGGTGCCGCCGAGCTTCTTGAACTGCTCGTTGAAGATCTTGGCGAGGCCGGCGCCGTAGGTCTGCTTGTCGTCGACGACGAAGACCTTCTTCTTCTTCAGGCCGTTGTACGCGTAGTCGGCGGCGAAGCTGCCCTGGAGCTCGTCGGTGGTGGCGGTACGGAAGTACGTCTTGTAGGGACGCTTCTTGGCCGTCTGCCAGTCCTTGCCCTGGGTCAGGGCCGGGTTGGTGTTCGAGGGGGAGATCTCGACCATGTTGGCCGAGGCGAACACCTGCTGCATCGACTGGGCGACGCCGGAGTTCAGCGGGCCGACGGCGCCGACGGCGGTCTTGTCGCCGGTGATCGCGGTGGCGTTCGACTGGCCGGTGGCCGGCTGTGCCTTGTCGTCGTAGGCCTTCAGCTTGAAGGTGACGCCGGGAACGAGCTTGTTCTTGTTGGCGTCGTCGACGGCGATCTGGGCGCCGTACTGGATACCGAGACCGGTGGTGGAGTTCTCGCCGGAGAGCGGGGCGTCCACGCCGATGGTCAGGGTCTTGTTGCTCCCGTTGTCGCTGCTGTCGCCGCCACTGTCGTCTCGGGAGCCGCAGGCGGTGAGCGTCAGAGCCCCCGTCGCCATGACGGAGGTCAGAATCACCAAAGAACGTCGCACAATCAGTCCTCTCCGCAGGCACGCCCGCCCTTGTGGGTACGGCTGGTGCCGCGCTGGTACCGAACTCCCGATGGAGCGGTGACTGGCCGTGACTCTAAGCCCGGTTTGCAGGCAGCGGCATCGCTGTGCGCGGGCTTGTGACTTTCTTGTTATGACGTGGTGGATGGTGGGCTTCCGGGAAGGGGGCTCTCAGCCGGTTTGGCGGATTTTCCCCCCGGTCCGCATTTTGAGAACCTGCACTTCCGGTTGGCCGTCCGCCCTATCCGGTGATATCGGGGCGCAGGCGCCCGCCAGAAGCCGGAAAAGGTCGCGGGAGTACGCCCGGCCGAAGATGAAGCTGTGATGCTGTATTGCGCGCGTGTTACGGAGCGTTACGTCAAGAAAGGGTAGGTCGGCATTCCGGGGCAGTCCCGAACAGTCGGAAACCGCTATCTCGACGGTGACGCGGTGTGTCGTGCCGGCGTGCACGGTGAAGGCCTCGGGTACGGCGTGGGCGGTGAGGCCGGGGAAGGCGGCGCCGGTGACCCGGAGGGTGACGGGCGGTCCGTGGGCGACGTCGACGGCGAAGCGGAAGCGTCCGCTGGTGGGGTGGGCGCCGGTGGGCTCGGGGAGTCCGGCGGGTCCGAGGTAGCGCCAGGAGGTGACGTTGGCGGGCCAGGGGACGAGGGTGGGGGGCGGCTCGGGACGGGGGTCCTCGGTCAGGGCGCGGGGGAGGAGGACTGTGAGGACCGCGGCGGCGAGCAGGGCGGCCGCCGTGCCGGTGAGGGCCTTGCGGGCGCGAGGCGGCAGCCCGCCCCACCACGCGCTCCAGCGGTCCGTCAACCGGGGCCTGTCGGCACCGATGACGTCCTGGCTCTCCCCCGTCTCCGCCGACCCGACCGGCTCGACGGGCCCGATCCCGCTCACGAGGCCGACCTCATGGGGAAACGGTAGGGGAGCGGGGGGCTGGTGCCCAGTTGGTGTCTGTCGCGGGTGGGGCGGGTGGGCGGCCGGGGTGGGGGGTTGTGTGCGGCGGGGCGGGTCAGCGTTGCGGGGCGTCTCGGCGTTGCCTGCCCGTGCGGCTGGGGTGGGGCGTATGCGGTGGGTCGTGTCGGCGTCGCGTCGCGGGGGCGTGTCGGCGTTGCGGGGCGTGTCCGGCGGATCGTGCGCGTTCGCGCGGGGCTTGCGCGCCGGTCCGCGGGTGGGCGTCGGTTGGCCGATTTCCCCGGGCTCGGGCGACGTGGGCGCATGTCGCTCTTCCCCTGCTCCACCTTGCGGCCGACTCGGTGCTGTGGTTCGAGCGGGACTGGGAGAGGGACGGGCGTCCGCCGGCGCCGGAGCGGTGGCGGCCGGACTGCCTCGCGACCGCGACCACGCATGAACCGCCGCCCACCGCCTCCCGGCTCACCAGGGACCAGCTCGAACTCCGGCTCACCCGTACCGGCCGGCGCAGCTGCCCCGCGCCCGCCTGATCCACCGGACGGGCGTCAGCGGGTGAGGGCCTCGCGGAGGAGGCAGGTCAGGCGGGTGGTGCAGACGTTCTCCGCCTTGCGGCTCGATGCCCCAGCCCCTCGGCTCACCCATGCCGGCCGGCGCAGTCCCTCCGGCCGCCTGATCCGCCGCGATCGTGATCAGCGACCGGATGGGCGTCGGCAGGCGGGGGCCTCGCGCAGGGGAGGCAGATCAGGCGGGCGCCGCGGACGCACCTAGCGGGTGGGGGCCTCGCGGAGGAGGCAGGTCAGGCGGGCTGTGCAGACGCGGTGGTCCTGCTCGTCGGTGATCACGATCTCGTACGTGGCGGTGGAGCGTCCCCGGTGCAGGGGCGTGGCCACACCGGTGACCAGGCCGGAGCGGGCGCCGCGGTGGTGGGTGCAGTTCAGGTCCACGCCCACGGCGATCTTGGAGCTGCCCGCGTGCAGCATCGAGCCGACCGATCCGAGGGTCTCGGCGAGGACGGCGGAGGCGCCGCCGTGCAGCAGCCCGTACGGCTGGGTGTTGCCCTCCACGGGCATGGTCCCCACGACGCGCTCGGCGGAGGCTTCGATGATCTCGACGCCCATGCGGGTGCCCAGGTGACCGGCCGAGAACATCGCGACGAGGTCGACGCCGAGGGCGGCGTACTCGTCGATGACCTCCTGCGGGAACGTGACGTGCTGCTGTTCACCCATGGGCCCGGGCTCCGTTCATCGTGTGCGCTACGGCTGCCTACGGCTGAGCAAACGCTCAGTCGGTCGCCGATTGTTCCAGACGTACGACGACGGACTTGCTGGCCGGGGTGTTGCTGGTGTCCGCGGTGGCGTCCAGCGGCACGAGGACGTTGGTCTCGGGGTAGTACGCGGCCGCGCAGCCCCGGGCCGTCGGATAGTGCACGACCCGGAACCCCGGCGCCCGCCGCTCCACCCCGTCCTTCCACTCGCCGACGAGGTCCACGTACGACCCGTCGGCGAGCCCGAGCCCGCGCGCGTCCTCGGGGTTGACCAGCACGACCCGGCGGCCGTTCCTGATGCCCCGGTAGCGGTCGTCGAGGCCGTAGATCGTGGTGTTGTACTGGTCGTGCGAGCGCAGCGTCTGCAGCAGCAGCCGGCCCTCGGGCAGCTCGGGGTGCTCGACGGGCGCGGCGGTGAAGTTGGCCTTGCCGGTGGCCGTGGGGAAGCGCCGCTCGTCGCGCGGGGCGTGCGGCAGGGTGAAGCCGCCGGGGCGGGCCACGCGCGCGTTGAAGTCCTCGAAGCCGGGGATCACGCGGGCGATGCGGTCGCGGATGGTGGCGTAGTCCTTCTCGAACTCCTCCCAGGGCGTGGCGCTGTCCTCGCCGAGGACCCGGCGGGCCAGCCGGGCCACGATGGCGGGCTCGGACAGCAGCTGTCCGCTCGCGGGCTCCAGGCGGCCCCGGGAGGCGTGCACCATGCCCATGGAGTCCTCGACGGTCACGAACTGCTCGCCGCTGCCCTGGAGATCGCGCTCGGTCCGGCCGAGCGTGGGCAGGATCAGGGCACGCGCGCCCGTGATCGCGTGCGAGCGGTTGAGCTTGGTCGACACGTGGACGGTCAGCCGTGCGCGCCGCATGGCGGCCTCGGTGACCTCGGTGTCGGGGGAGGCGGAGACGAAGTTGCCGCCCATGGCGAAGAAGACCTTGGCCTCACCGTCGCGCAGGGCGCGGATGGCGCGGACGACGTCGAAGCCGTGCTCGCGTGGCGGGGCGAAGCCGAACTCCCTCTCCAGGGCGTCCAGGAAGGCGGGCGCGGGGCGCTCGAAGATGCCCATGGTGCGGTCGCCCTGGACGTTGGAGTGGCCGCGGACCGGGCAGACGCCGGCGCCCGGGCGGCCGATGTTGCCGCGCAGGAGAAGGAAGTTGACGACCTCACGGATGGTCGGCACGGAGTGCTTGTGCTGGGTGAGGCCCATGGCCCAGCAGACGATGGTCCGCTCCGAGGCGAGGACCATCCGCAGGGTCTCCTCGATCTCCGCGCGCGTGAGACCGGTCGCGGTGAGCGTCGCGTCCCAGTCGGCGGCGCGGGCGGCCTCGGCGAACTCCTCGTAGCCGTGGGTGTGTTCGGCGACGAAGGCCTCGTCGACCGCGCCCTCGGTCTCCAGGATCAGCTTGTTGAGGAGACGGAACAGGGCCTGGTCGCCGCCGATGCGGATCTGGAGGAAGAGGTCGGTGAGCGAGGCGCCCTTGAGCATGCCCTGCGGGGTCTGCGGGTTCTTGAAGCGCTCCAGGCCGGCCTCGGGCAGCGGATTGACGCTGATGATCTTCGC
This sequence comes from Streptomyces sp. NPDC057253, assembly GCF_042669125.1. NCBI lineage: Bacteria > Bacillati > Actinomycetota > Actinomycetes > Kitasatosporales > Streptomycetaceae > Streptomyces > Streptomyces sp. NPDC057253. Next base: position 44,788 of record NZ_JBHUXV010000021.1, read on the forward strand.
GCCGTTCGCCTTGGCCTTCTCCAGGGCGGAGAGCATGCGGGGGTGGTTGGTGCCCGGGTTCTGCCCGGCGACGATGATCAGGTCTGCCTTGTAGAGGTCCTCCAGCAGGACGCTGCCCTTGCCGATGCCGATGGTCTCGCTGAGCGCCGAACCGGACGACTCGTGGCACATGTTGGAGCAGTCCGGCAGGTTGTTCGTGCCGAGTTCGCGCGCGAAGAGCTGGTAGAGGAACGCGGCCTCGTTGCTGGTGCGGCCCGAGGTGTAGAAGACGGCCTCGTCGGGGGAGTCGAGGGCGGCGATCTCCTCGGCGACGATGTTGAAGGCGCGCTCCCAGGAGACCGGCTCGTAGTGCGTGCCGCCCTCGGGGACGTACATGGGGTGGGTGAGCCGACCCTGCTGGCCCAGCCAGTAGCCGCTGCGGGTCGCGAGGTCGGCGACGGAGTGCGCGGCGAAGAACTCCGGGGTGATCCGGCGCAGGGTGGCTTCCTCGGCGACCGCCTTCGCGCCGTTCTCGCAGAACTCCGCCGCGTGCCGGTGGTCCGGCTCCGGCCAGGCGCAGCCCGGGCAGTCGAAGCCGTCCTTCTGGTTGACCCGCAGCAGGGTCAGCGCGGTGCGCTTCACGCCCATCTGCTGCTGGGCGATCCGCAGGCTGTGCCCGACGGCGGGGAGCCCGGCGGCCGCGTGCTTCGGCTGCGCCACCTGCGGCGCGTCCTGAACCGGGTCGGCCTTGGGCGGCTTCGATGCCATCGCGCACTCTCCTTCGCCTACACGTGCGAGTACGCCCCGATCCTCGCACGCGCCACTGACAACGATCACCCCCGGGCGGGGGCGGAACGGGAGCCGAGCGTGCGGTCTCCGGCGGCTCGGGCGGTTCTGCGTCCAGGCGCGGGTGTGTCCGTGTCCACGGGTGGCGAGTGGTGTCCGTCGAGGGCCACGGCTGTCTTCCGCGGCGCGGAGAAGTTCTGACGAGGGGCAGGTCTGCGTCCGTCGGCGGGGGCCGGGTTCTGTGTCGAGGGGCTGATCCGTGTCCAGCGGTGGGCGCACCGGTGTCCGTCGGCTTCCTCGCCTCGGGGGCGCTGGTCGAACCCGGCGGAGTGCGTGGCACCCGAGTGTCAGTGGCGCGTGGCAGGATCGGGGGCGTGGCAGAGACAGCAGCGAAGAAGACCGACAACAGCCCCGGCGGCAGCCGCCCGCGCCTGATGCTCATGGACGGGCACTCGCTGGCCTATCGCGCGTTCTTCGCGCTGCCCGCGGAGAACTTCACCACCGCGACCGGCCAGCCGACCAACGCGATCTACGGCTTCGCGTCGATGCTGGCCAACACCCTGCGCGACGAGGAGCCCACCCACTTCGCGGTGGCCTTCGACGTGTCCAGGAAGACCTGGCGCTCCGAGGAGTTCACGGAGTACAAGGCCAACCGCTCCAAGACCCCGGACGAGTTCAAGGGCCAGGTCGAGCTGATCGGCGAGCTCCTGGACGCCATGCACGTCTCGCGGTTCGCGATCGACGGCTTCGAGGCGGACGACGTCATCGCCACGCTCGCCACCCAGGCCGAGGCCGAGGGCTTCGAGGTGCTGATCGTCACCGGCGACCGCGACTCCTTCCAGCTGGTCTCCGAGCACACCACCGTCCTCTACCCGACGAAGGGCGTCTCCGAGCTGACCCGGTTCACTCCGGAGAAGGTCTTCGAGAAGTACGGCTTGACGCCCGCCCAGTACCCCGACTTCGCGGCCCTGCGCGGCGACCCGTCCGACAACCTCCCCGGCATCCCCGGCGTCGGCGAGAAGACCGCGGCCAAGTGGATCAACCAGTTCGGTTCGTTCGCGGAGCTCGTCGAGCGGGTCGAGGAGGTCAAGGGCAAGGCCGGACAGAACCTCCGCGACCACCTGGAGGCCGTCAAGCTCAACCGCCGCCTCACCGAGATGGTGCGCACGGTGGAGCTGCCGAAGGCGGTCACCGACCTGGAGCGCCTGCCGTACGACCGCAAGACCCTCGCGATGATCCTCGACACCCTGGAGATCAGGAACCCCTCCCTGCGGGAGCGGCTGCTGGCCGTGGACCCGGGCGCCGAGGAGGCCGAGGGGGCCCCGGTCGTCGCGCCGGGCGTGGAGCTGGACGGCCAGGTGCTCGGCACCGGCGAGCTGGCCCCCTGGCTCGCCGAGCACGGCGCGCAGCAGCCCCTCGGCGTCGCCACGCTCGACACCTGGGCGCTCGGCACCGGATCGGTCGCCGAGGTCGCGCTCGCCGCGGCCGGCGGGGCGGCCGCCTGGTTCGACCCGTCCGAGCTGGACGAGGCCGACGAGAGCGCGTGGGTGGCCTGGCTCGCCGACGCCGACCGGCCCAAGGTCCTGCACAACGCCAAGGGCGCCATGCGGGTCTTCGCCGAGCACGGCTGGTCCCTCGCCGGGGTCGGCATGGACACCGCGCTCGCCGCCTACCTCGTCAAGCCCGGACGCCGGTCCTTCGACCTGGACGCGCTGTCCCTGGAGTACCTGGGCCGGGAGCTGGCGCCCGCCGCGACGGCGGACGGACAGCTGGCCTTCGGGGCGGACGACGGGGCCGAGGCCGAGGCGCTGATGGTCCAGGCGCGGGCCGTGCTCGACCTGGGCACGGCCTTCGCGGGCCGCCTGGAGGAGGTCGGCGCGGCGGACCTGCTGCGGGACATGGAACTGCCCACCTCCGAGCTGCTGGCCCGCATGGAGCGGCACGGCATCGCCGCCGACCGGGCCCACCTGGAGGCCATGGAGCAGATGTTCGCCGGGGCGGTCCAGCAGGCCGTGAAGGAGGCGCACGCGGCGGCCGGGCACGACTTCAACCTCGGCTCGCCCAAGCAGCTCCAGGAGGTCCTCTTCGGGGAGCTTGGCCTGCCGAAGACGAAGAAGACGAAGACCGGCTACACCACGGACGCCGACGCGCTGGCCTGGCTCGCCGGCCAGACCGACAACGAACTGCCGGTGATCATGCTCCGGCACCGGGAGCAGGCCAAGCTGCGGGTGACCGTGGAGGGCCTGATCAAGACGATCGCCGCGGACGGCCGTATCCACACGACGTTCAACCAGACGGTCGCGGCGACGGGCCGTCTGTCGTCGACCGACCCGAACCTCCAGAACATCCCGGTCCGCACGGACGAGGGGCGGGCGATCCGGCGCGGGTTCGTGGTCGGCGAGGGCTTTGAGTCCCTGATGACCGCGGACTACAGCCAGATCGAGCTGCGGGTGATGGCCCACCTCTCCGAGGACGAGGGGCTCATCGAGGCGTTCACCTCGGGGGAGGACCTGCACACGACCGCCGCCTCGCAGGTCTTCGCGGTCGAGCCCGGCGCGGTCGACGCGGAGATGCGGCGCAAGATCAAGGCGATGTCGTACGGGCTGGCGTACGGGTTGTCCGCGTTCGGGCTCTCGCAGCAGCTGAACATCGAGGCGGGTGAGGCGCGGGCCCTGATGGACGCGTACTTCGAGCGATTCGGCGGGGTGCGGGACTATCTGCGGCGGGCGGTCGACGAGGCGCGGGCCACGGGGTACACGGCGACGCTGTTCGGGCGCCGGCGGTATCTCCCCGACCTCAACAGCGACAACCGTCAGCGACGTGAGGCGGCCGAGCGGATGGCGTTGAACGCGCCGATCCAGGGCACGGCGGCGGACATCGTGAAGATCGCGATGCTCAAGGTGGACGGGGCGCTGCGGGAAGCGGGGCTCGCCTCCCGGATGCTGCTCCAGGTCCACGACGAAATCGTGCTGGAGGTGGCGCCGGGGGAGCGGGAGGCCGCGGAGTCGATCGTGCGGCGGGAGATGTCGGAGGCGGTGCGGTTGCGGGTGCCGTTGGGGGTTTCGGTGGGGGATGGGGCGGACTGGGAGTCCGCAGCGCATTAGCCTCCGGCGGTTGGGCCGTTTCTGGGTGCGGGTGGGGTGGGGGCGTGAGGTTCGGGTGCGGGTTCGGTGGGGGCGGGCGTTTTTGCGCAGTTCCCCGCGCCCCTGGATGCCTGCGGCGGCCCGCTCGTCTTCGGTGGGGGCGTGTGTAGCGCGTGCGGTCCGGTGGTTGGGTCGGTGCCGGGGTGGGGGGTATCCGTCCTCGGTCCGGCGGCTAGGTCGCTTCAACAGTGCCCTGTTCTGGACGCCGGCCGCTGCGGGCGGACACCCCCCACCCCGTCCCCTTCGCGCCGTACGCGTCCAACGGTCCGGTGGGGCGGGCGTGACTGCAACCCCCTAGGGGCGCGGGGAACTGCGCGACCAGCCACAACGGACCCGCACCCGCCCGACAACAGGACCCGGCACTCCAGCAGGCGTCCGGCCCAGGTCCAGCGCAGCGGGGGCGCGGGGAACTGCGCGACCAGCCACGACGAACCCGCACCCGCCCGACAACAGAACCCGGCACCCCCTGAGGCGCCCGGCCCAAGCCCAGAGCAGCGGGGCGTCACTCGCGTGGACGTCGCCACAGCGCCCCCCACCCCACCCCCCGCCAGGATGCGCTCATGGGTATACGCATGCTCCACCGCCGGAGGACCCCCGCACAGGTGCACGTCGGTCAGGCCCCGTCCCCCCTGCGGCACCCGGTGCCAGCCCACGCGGCCGGCGCCAGCACCCCCCGCGTTCCCGTCCGGCTTGCGACACGCCTGCGGCGGGGGAGCGTGAAGCTGTGGCGAGGGGAGGCATGGCAGGGGCGGCTCCCCGAGCTGGCCCTGCGTTATCTGGCGCTCGTTCTCACGCTGCTGCCCACGTCCCGCCCCGTGTCCACCATGACGGTGTTCGTCGCGACCACCGGCACCGGCACCGTCAGCGAGGGAGCGGGACGTCGGTCTCCCGCGGAGCATCCGGTGTCGGGGCCGGGCGGCGCAGTCTGACGAACGCGGTGTGGGCGAGGACCCCCGGCACCAGACCGGCGCCCGCTCCGAAGCACAGCGTGGGGATCAGTTCCCAGGGTTTCGCGGTGGAGCCCCAGTACGCCCACCACCGCGAGGCCCGCGCCAGCGCGCCCACCGTCACACAGCCGCCGATTACGGCCAGCGCCCACCACCGGTCCCGCGTCGAAAGGACGGGGACGCCCACCGGGTGGGCCGAGGCCGGCGTTCGGCGCAGGGCGCGCACGCAGAACGCCGCTATGAGCAGGGCCGCCACCGCCGAACTGCCGTACTGGAGGTACCAGTACAGGGGGAAGCCCGCCACGGTTCGGTCCAGGGCTGGGAAGAGTCGTAGACCCCACCGGTCGTGATGGGTGAACGCGTCCCACACGACATGGGTGAGGGCTCCCAGCGCGGCGGAGACGTACCAGCGCAGGGCCAGCGCCGGGCGGAGCGGCTCGCGGGGGGTTCCGCAGCGCAGCAGGGTCGCCGGAGCCGCCTGCCGGGAGCGGGGCAGCAGGGCCACCAGTGGCTCGCGCAGGAGCAGCCACAGGCCCACCAGGGTCCAGGCGATCAGTACGTCGATGGTGAGGAGGCCCGGCAGGGAGTGTGTGACGGTGCCGAACTCCATTGCTCCGGACAGGACACTTGCCGCGAAGTAGGTCATGTCCGGTGCGAAGGTTCCCGCCACGAGCACGGCCGGAACCAGTCCGCCCCGGCCGGTTCCGTCGGGGCGCAGTGCGGGCAGCGCCGCCGCCGCGTGGCTCAGGGTGAACGGCAACGGGGCTCCTTACGAAGGGTGTTGGCCGGGACGGCGGTGCGGGTGATCGCTTCCGTCCAGTATGGGTGACGCGGGCCGCCATCGATCGAACATGGCCAACCGGTGAATATCGGGCACGAACCGGTGTCCATGGAAAGGAAGTTGTCGTAGGGTCGCACGGGTCGCCGCGCCGGGGAGCTCGGTCGAACGTGCGAACAAGGAATTGCCGCGCGTCACAGGGGCAACCTCCAGGGTGTTTCGACCGTCACAACTGGACGAGAGCGACAGACGGAGACGGGCGTTCGGGCGTCCACAGGAGGGGTTCACTTTATGGCGGCGCAATTCGGCAGGAGGCTGGCCAAAGGGGCGACGACCACCGCCGTGGCAGCACTCGCGGTCGCGGCACTGTCCGCCTCCCAGGCTCCTGGGGTCACGGCCGACGACAACGGCAGATCGACCGCCACGGGTGCCGAGGCCTCTCCCGACCCGACCGCCGGGAACGGCGCGACGGGCAACTCGCCGTACTACACGGACCTGCCGCCGCTGAACACCCCGAGCCCCGCGCCGACCGACGGCAGCACCCCGTCCATCTCCCCGGTGGAGAGCGAGGCGGGCATACCGGCGACCGTCCTCGACGCCTACAAGAAGGCCGCGGCCGAGCTCCAGCAGTCCAAGCCCGGCTGCAACCTGCCGTGGCAGTTGCTCGCCGCCATCGGTCAGGTCGAGTCGGGCCAGGCGCGCGGCGGCCGCGTCGACGCCGACGGCACCACGACCTCCAAGATCCTCGGCCCGCAGCTCGACGGCAACGGCTTCGCGCTCATCAAGGACACCGACCACGGCGCCTACGACGGCAACAGCACCTACGACTCGGCCGTCGGACCCATGCAGTTCATCCCGTCCACCTGGGCGTGGGCCGGCCGCGACGGCAACGGCGACGGGGTGAAGGACCCGAACAACATCTACGACGCCTCCCTCGCCGCCGGGCACTACCTGTGCCGCAACAACTGGGACCTGTCGACCAGCGGGGGCCTCGAGGACGCGATCCTCAGCTACAACCCCTCGCGGCACTACCTGAACACCGTCCTGTCGTGGCTGGAGTACTACCGCAAGGGCACCCACGAGATCCCCGACGGCACCGGCACCGTCCCGGGCAGCCGCAGCGACGGCAGCACCGGCGGCTCGACCCCCTCGGCGCCGTCGACGTCGAACCCGGGCAGCGCCTCGCCGAGCGCGCCCGGCACCGGCCCGACGAAGCCGAAGCCGCCCGCGACGCCGCCCGCGACCACCCCGCCCCCGTCGGGCGGCCCCACCACCCCGCCGTCGACGCCTCCCGTCACGCCCACCCAGTCGGTGGACCACCTGGAGGACTCGGGCACCGCGAAGCTCACCGCCATGGCGGGCGACGCGTTCAGCGACAAGATCAGCACCAGGGCCGAGAACGCCGCCGGCATGGGCGTCCCCAAGGTGCGGATCCGCTTCACGATCGTCGGCGACACCGACGCCACGTTCGTAGGCGGCGAGAAGGTCGCCACCGCGCTCACCGGCGCCTCCGGCGTGGCCACCGCGCCCGCGCTCCAGGCCGGCGAGACCACCGGCACCTTCACCGTCCGCACGACCCTCATCGGCCGTACGGTGACCGCCCCCGACTACACGGCCACCGTCACCGAGCGCGTCGCCGACACCCTCGTCCGCACCACGACCACCGACCTGACCTGCGCCCCGAGCGGTGAGTTCGCCGAAGCGGTCCAGGTGAAGGCCACCTACAAGGGCGCGGTCGCCGACAAGGTCGCCGCCACCGCCACCCTGATCACATCGGCCGACGACGCCACCGAGAACGCCAAGGGCCCCTACTTCAAGGACGCCGACGGCAAGACCGTGCGCACCCTGACGGGCCTCGCGACGGACGCGGACGGCCTGCTGAAGCTGCCGCAGCTCTACTCCGACGACACCACCGGCACCTTCCTGCTCCGCATCACCACCGCGGGCGGCGCCACCCTCGACGTGACCCTGACCGTGGCGGCACCCACCACGGACACCTCCGCGAGCCCCGCGCCGAGCCCGAGTCCCAGCGCGAGTTCGTAACCGGCAGCGAACCCACCCCGGAGGGCGTCCTTTCCGCTACGGCGGACAGGGCGCCCTCCGTCCGTGTGCGACCTGTTCTCATCTCGCCCGGGCGTTGCTACGGTGCCGGACCTGACGATGTATCAGTTCCCGTCCGCAGGGAGGCAGGCATGCGCGCCCTGATCGCCGCCACGACCGGTCTCGTCCTCGCGTTCGCCCTGGTCCTCGCGATCACCGCGATGGGACAGCAGACGGGCCGGACATCGCCCAAGCCCCTGCTGACGACAGTGCCCGCCCACCCGTAACCGTCCGCCCGGGAGGCCGAGATGCGCCGCAAGACCAGCCTGGTCCTGCTCGCCCTCGCCGTGTTCTTCGCGGCGCTGTCCCCGCTCCTGCGCTGGTACGCCTTCCCGCGCCTGGCCAAGATCCCCGCGAACCAGTACCAGGACATGGTCCTGGAGGCGAAGGACGCCACCCTCCTCGACTACGGCACGATGACCGCCAAGAAGGTCCCGAAGGTCACCATCGTGCAGACCCTCAAGGGCGATGTGGCGGCCTCCGACAAGATCGAGAAGACGGTCGGTCGCGATGTCGTCGTCTGGGACGGGCTGTCCTACGTCCAGGGGCCCGACGGCAAGATGGTCTCCGAGATCCCCGAGCGCTACATCTTCGACGCCCACACCCAGGACCCCGTCCACGCCCCCGGCGAGATGGTCGACGGCGACCCCGTCAAACGCACCGGCATCGAGTTCAAGTGGCCCTTCCTGACGGAGAAACGGGACTACCAGTACTTCGACGCGCAGACCCGCACCACCAACCCCATCCACTACCAGGGCACCCAGACCTTCCGCGGAGTGAAGGTCTACTACTTCGAACAGACCATCCCCTGGACCAAGGTGCCCTTCCCGAAGACCATGCCGGTCAAGGGCATCACCCCCGAGACCGTCGCCAAGACCGGCACCACCCGCTGGTACACCACGGTCCGCAAGTTCTGGGTCGAACCGGTCACCGGAGCCCCCGTCTACGGCGAGGAGATCCACAAGGAGGAGCTGCGCGGCGGCACCCTCCTCGGCGGCCGCGAGAAGGTCACCGCCTTCGCCGGCCACGTGAAGATGCGCGAGGACTACATCGAGCACACCGTCGACCTGGTGAAGTCCAACCGCCTGCTCGTCCTGCTGATGACCTCCTACCTCCCCTGGGGCTTCCTGACCCTGGGCGTCCTGCTCCTGGTCCTCGCCCTGTGGCTGGAGGCCCGCAGCCGCCGCCCGGCTCCGGCGAAGGCCGAGCAGCCGGAACCGGTCACCGCCTGAGCCGCGCGTTGGTGTGCCGCGTCGGCTCGGCGCCCGCCGGGTCCTCCGGCCACGGATGCTTCGGATACCGGCCCCGCAGCTCCGCCCGCACGCCCTTGTAGCCGTCCTTCCAGAAGGACGCCAGGTCGGCCGTGACGGCCGCGGGGCGCCCGGCCGGGGAGAGCAGATGGACCAGGAGGGGCACACCGGCGACCCGGGGCGAGGCATCCAGCCCGAACATCTCCTGCAACTTCACCGCCAGGACCGGCTGTTCGGGATCCCCGTAGTCGATCCGGATCCTGGACCCGCTCGGTACCGCGATCCGCTCGGGCGCCAGCTCGTCCAGCCGCGCGGCCTCGCCGGAGGCCCACGGGAGGAGCCTTTGCAGCGCCTCTCCGGCGTCCACGCGCGCGAGGTCGGCCCGCCGCCGGGCGCGGCTCAGTTCGGGCTCCAGCCACTCGTCCACGCGCGCGTGGAGGGCTTCGTCGGTGACCTCGGGCCACGGGTCGCCGAGGTGGTGGTGCAGGAACGCGAGCCGCTGCCGCAGGACGTCGGCGTCGGGCGTCCAGCGCAGCAGTCGTAGACCGTCGTCGCGCAGCCCTTCGAGAAGCGCCTCGCGTACGAGGACGGGGTCGGCGTTCCTCAGCGGCCGCACCGCCAGCTCGATCGCCCCGAGCCGCTCCACCCGCCGCGCCACCACGTCCCCTTCGGCCCAGTGGACCTCCTGGCGCTCGGAGTGCAGGGAGGCGGCCGCCGACCGGGCCGTGTCCTCGTCGATCACGGCGGCGAGCTGCACGCGTGCGTGCCCCTTGCCGACGGGACGGTCCGCGACGGCGACGGCGATCCAGGGGGCGCCTCGCAGCGGAGAGGAGTCGGAGAGCTCGGCGCGGGTGCCGGAGGCCATGAGGTAGGAGCCGCCGTCCTTCCTGGCCACGCGTTCGGGGAAGGCCAGGGCGGCCACGAGCCCGGCGACGCCGTCCTCGCCGGCGACCGCCGGCCGGGGGCCACCGGGGGCGGGCGCGTCCGCGGACTCCGTCGCGACGGCCCGCAGCCGACGCACCTCCGCCCGCCATCGCCCCGCGTAGGCGTCTCCGCCGCGGCGGGCGGTGCGCAGGGCGCCCACGAGATCGTCCCCGTACTCCCGCGGCGCCTCCTCGCTCAGCAGCGCGACGACCTCTGCGGCACGCTCGTCCCCGACCGAGGCCGCCGCGTCCAGGAGCGCCCGCCCCAGCCGCGGGTGCAGCCCCAGCCGGGCCAGCCGGACGCCCCGCGGTGTGGCCTGTCCGGCCGGGTCCACGGCGTCCACCGCCGCGAGGGCGGCCCTGGCGGCCGCCATCGCCCCGCCCGGCGGTGGGTCCAGCAGCGCGAGCCCGGAGGCGTCGGGATCGCCCCAGCAGGCCGCCTGGAGCGCGAACGCCGTCAGGTCGGCCACCTTGATCTCCGGGGCCGGGAAACGCGGCAGACGGGCGTCCTCGGCCTCCGCCCAGCACCGGTACACCGCACCTGGCGCCTCCCGCCCGGCCCGGCCCGCCCGCTGCCGCCCGGCCGCCTGCGAGGCACGCACGGTCGCCAGCGCGCTCAACCCGCGCGCGTGGTCGACCCGCGGTTCCCGCGCGAGCCCCGAGTCGACGACCACCCGCACCCCGGGCACGGTCAGGGACGACTCGGCCACCGAGGTCGCGAGCACCACCCGGCGCCGCTCCCCGCCCGCCAGCACCGCGTCCTGCACGGCGGCGGGCGCCCGGCCGTGCACCTGGAGCACCTCCACGTCACCGAGGCCGCCCAACTGCCCCGCCACGCGCGCGATCTCGCCCACGCCGGGCAGGAAGCACAGCACGTCCCCGTCCCGCTCGGACAGGGCCCGCCGGACGACCGACGCCACGTGCGCGAGCAGCGCGGGATCGACCCGCATGCCGTGCGGCGGCCGTACCGGACGGGCGGGCGGCGCCCAGACGACCTCCACGGGATACGAGACGCCCGCCGCCTCCACCACGGGCGCGTCGCCCAGCAGCCGGGCCCAGCCCTGTGCGTCCGTCGTCGCGGACGCCGCCAGCAGGCGCAGCTCCGGGCGCAGGGTCTGCCGTACGTCCCACAGGAAGGCCGCGGTCGTGTCCGCGTCCAGATGCCGTTCGTGGCACTCGTCGAGCACCACGACGTCGACGCCCGCCAGTTCCTGGTCGCGCTGGAGCCGTTGCAGCAGCACGCCCGTCGTGACGACCTCCACGCGTGTGTGCCGTCCCACCACCCGCTCGCCGCGCACCGTGAAGCCGACGCTCGCGCCGGTCTTCTCGCCCAGCAGCCACGCCATCCGGCGGGCGGCCGCGCGGGCGGCGATCCGGCGGGGCTCGGCGACGACGACCCTCCGCGCGGGCGCCCCCGGGTCCAGCAGACCCGCAAGGGCCAGCGGGACGAGGGTCGTCTTGCCGGTGCCGGGCGGCGCCACCAGGACCGCCGTGCCGTGTCCCTCCAGGGCGTCGCCCAGCGCGGGCAGGGCACCGCGTACGGGAAGGGCGTCCAGGGCGTCGTAACGGATCACGCCCCTAGTGTCGTACGACCGCCCGAACGCGCGCGTACGTCAGTCCCGTTCGCACACGAAGATCGCCGAGCCCGGGATCAGGTTGCCGCGCAGCGGGGACCAGCCGCCCCACTCCGAGGTGTTCCAGGCCGGCCACTCCGGCTCGACCAGGTCGACCAGGCGGAAGCCGCCGGCGACCACGTCACGGACCCGGTCGCCGATCGTGCGGTGGTGCTCGACGTAGACCGCGCGGCCCTCCTCGTCCTGCTCGACGTAGGGCGTGCGGTCGAAGTAGGACGCGGAGACCGACAGGCCCTCGGGGCCGGGCTCGTCCGGGAAGGCCCAGCGGATCGGGTGCGTGACCGAGAAGACGAAGCGGCCGCCCGGGCGCAGGACCCGGCGCACCTCCCTGAGGACCAGCACCGGGTCGGCGACGAACGGCAGCGCGCCGTACGCCGAGCACGCCAGGTCGAAGGAGCCGTCCGCGAAGGGCAGGGCGCCCGCGTCGGCGCAGACCAGGGGGAAGGACGTACCGATGCGCAGGGCGTGCTGGAGCTGGCGGTGGGAGATGTCGAGGGCGACCGGGCGGGCGCCCTGGGCGGCCAGCCAGCGCGCGCACTGGGCCGCGCCCGCGCCGATCTCCAGGACTTCCTTGCCCTTGAGGTCCTCGGCCGGGCCCAGCAGCTCGGCCTCCACCTCGTCGAGGCCCTCGGGGCCCCACACGAAGCGGTCGTCGCCGAGGAACGTGCCGTGCTCGACCTGGTACTCGTCCGCGTTGCGGTCCCACCAGCCCCGGTTCGCGCGGGCGCTCTCGGTGACGTCGGCGTCGCGGCGGGTGGCCTCGGGTTCGGATTCCTGCGCGGTGTCCTGCGCGGTGTCCTGCGGGTGTGATGCGGGCCCTTGGATGATCGGCTCCCTCGTCGTACTCTTCCGTCCAACCCGTCGCGGCGGCCGTCATAAATGGGGCGCCGTCACGCGCGCGTGGCCTCGTGAGACAGGTTTTGTGCCGGGTATGCGGCGATCCGCCCCGGGTGTGCGCCTTCGCGCATTGACCCTGTCCGGCTGCCCCCGTATGCTACAAGTTGCGCTGCGAGCCTGCGCACCTCAGACGTAGCAGGCTGCGCTCGCATCTGTCGTATGTCCCCTCGGTTGTCGAGGCGCCATCACCGGATTCCGGTGGGGCGCTTCCTTGGCTGTCCGGCTTCTTCAGAGCGACACGGGCTCCCGGCGTAGCAGTACCTACGACTTCAATGTCCGTACCGGAGCCCTTTCCCACATGACGAGCAGCACCGAGACCACCGCCACCACCCCGCAGGTAGCGGTCAACGACATCGGTAACGAGGAAGCCTTCCTCGCCGCGATCGACGAGACGATCAAGTACTTCAACGACGGCGACATCGTCGACGGCGTCATCGTGAAGGTCGACCGGGACGAGGTCCTGCTCGACATCGGTTACAAGACCGAAGGTGTCATCCCGAGCCGCGAGCTCTCGATCAAGCACGACGTCGACCCCAACGAGGTCGTCGCCGTCGGTGACGAGATCGAGGCCCTGGTCCTCCAGAAGGAGGACAAGGAAGGCCGCCTGATCCTCTCGAAGAAGCGCGCCCAGTACGAGCGTGCCTGGGGCACCATCGAGAAGATCAAGGAAGAGGACGGCATCGTCACCGGTACCGTCATCGAGGTCGTCAAGGGTGGTCTCATCCTCGACATCGGCCTCCGCGGCTTCCTCCCGGCCTCCCTGGTCGAGATGCGCCGTGTCCGCGACCTCCAGCCCTACGTGGGCAAGGAGCTCGAGGCGAAGATCATCGAGCTGGACAAGAACCGCAACAACGTGGTCCTGTCCCGCCGTGCCTGGCTGGAGCAGACCCAGTCCGAGGTCCGCCAGACGTTCCTCACGACCCTCCAGAAGGGTCAGGTCCGCTCCGGTGTGGTCTCCTCGATCGTCAACTTCGGTGCCTTCGTGGACCTGGGTGGCGTCGACGGTCTGGTCCACGTCTCCGAGCTGTCCTGGAAGCACATCGACCACCCCTCCGAGGTTGTCGAGGTCGGCCAGGAAGTCACCGTCGAGGTCCTCGACGTCGACATGGACCGCGAGCGCGTCTCCCTGTCGCTGAAGGCGACCCAGGAAGACCCGTGGCAGCAGTTCGCCCGCACGCACCAGATCGGTCAGGTCGTGCCCGGCAAGGTTACGAAGCTGGTTCCGTTCGGTGCGTTCGTCCGCGTGGACGAGGGCATCGAGGGTCTGGTCCACATCTCCGAGCTGGCCGAGCGCCACGTGGAGATCCCGGAGCAGGTCGTCCAGGTCAACGACGAGATCTTCGTCAAGGTCATCGACATCGACCTCGAGCGTCGCCGGATCTCGCTGTCCCTGAAGCAGGCCAACGAGTCCTTCGGTGCCGACCCGGCCTCGGTCGAGTTCGACCCGACCCTGTACGGCATGGCCGCGTCCTACGACGACCAGGGCAACTACATCTACCCCGAGGGCTTCGACCCCGAGACCAACGACTGGCTCGAGGGCTTCGAGGCGCAGCGCGAGGTGTGGGAGAACCAGTACGCCGAGGCGCAGTCCCGCTTCGAGCAGCACCAGCAGCAGGTCATCAAGAGCCGCGAGGCCGACGCTGCCGCCGCTGCCGAGGGTGGCGACGCCGCGGGTGCGGCTCCGGCCGCGGGTGGTGGCTCGTACTCCTCCGAGGGTGCGGACACCTCCGGTGCGCTCGCTTCCGACGAGGCGCTCGCCGCGCTGCGGGAGAAGCTGGCGGGTGGGCAGAGCTGACGCCCACTGAGCAGTAGCTCTTGACTGAGGGGCCGTACCTTCCGGGGTGCGGTCCCTCAGTTTTTTGTCTGACGGCCGGTGGGGGCTGGTCGCGCCCGCGCGGCGGAGCCGCAAATCGACACAGCCCCGCGCCCCTTCAGGGCGCGTTTTCGTGGGCCGGGGTGGGAATGCCGCTGTTCCAGGGCGTGTTGAGATGTATGAACACGAGGAGGAGCGGTCACTGTGCTTGATCCGCAGGGTTTGTACGCATGGGAGCCCAAGGGCCTCGCCATAGTCGATATGGCGCTCGCCCAGGAGTCGGCCGGCCTGGTCATGCTCTACCACTTCGACGGATACATCGACGCGGGTGAGACCGGCGACCAGATCGTCGACCGGCTGCTCGACACACTGCCGAACCAGGTCGTGGCCCGGTTCGACCACGACCGGCTCGTGGACTACCGCGCCCGCCGCCCGCTGCTCACCTTCAAGCGGGACCGCTGGACGGACTACGAGGAGCCCACGATCGACGTGCGGCTCGTCCAGGACGCCACCGGGGCGCCCTTCCTGCTGCTGTCGGGCCCGGAGCCGGACGTCGAGTGGGAGCGCTTCGCCGCGGCCGTCCAGCAGATCGTGGAGCGGCTCGGGGTCCGGCTGTCCGTGAACTTCCACGGCATCCCCATGGGCGTGCCCCACACCCGGCCCGTCGGGCTCACCCCGCACGGCAACCGGCACGACCTCGTCCCCGGCCACCGCAGCCCCTTCGACGAGGCGCAGGTGCCCGGCAGCGCCGAGGCCCTGGTCGAGTACCGGCTCATGGAGGCCGGCCACGACGTCCTGGGCGTCGCCGCGCACGTGCCGCACTACATCGCCCGCTCGCCGTACCCGGACGCCGCCCTGACCGTCCTGGAGGCCATCACGGCCGGCACCGGCCTGGTGCTGCCCGGGATCGCGCACGCCCTGCGCACCGACGCCCACCGCACCCAGACCGAGATCGACCGGCAGATCCAGGAGGGCGACGAGGACCTCGTGGCCCTCGTCCAGGGTCTCGAGCACCAGTACGACGCGGCGGCCGGCGCGGAGACCAGGGGCAACATGCTCGCCGAGCCGGTGGACATCCCCTCGGCGGACGAGATCGGGCTGGAGTTCGAGCGCTTCCTGGCCGAACGGGAAGGCGACAACTGACCCTCGGCGCCCAGCGTCTAGGCTTCCCGTCATGTTGAAGGTGGGCCTGACCGGCGGTATCGGCGCCGGCAAGAGCGAGGTGTCGAGGCTGCTCGTGGAGCACGGCGCCGTCCTGATCGACGCGGACCGCATCGCACGCGAGGTCGTCGCGCCGGGCACGCCCGGCCTCGCCGCGGTCGTCCAGGCCTTCGGCGAGGAGGTGCTCGCCGCGGACGGTGGTCTCGACCGGCCGAAACTGGGCTCCATCGTCTTCGCCGACCCGGACAGGCTCGCCGTACTGAACTCGATCGTGCACCCCCTGGTGGGCGCCCGGTCCCGCGAGCTGGAGTCCGCCGCCGCCGAGGACGCGGTCGTCGTCCACGACGTCCCCCTCCTCGCGGAGAACTCCCTCGCCCCGCTCTACGACCTCGTGGTCGTCGTCGACGCGAGCCCCGCCACCCAGCTCGACCGGCTCGTGAGGCTCCGCGGCATGACCGAACAGGACGCACGCGCGCGTATGGCCGCCCAGGCGACGCGCGAGAAGCGCCTGGAGATCGCGGACATCGTGATCGACAACGACGTCCCGCTGGACGATCTGCGGCGACGCGTGCGGGAAGTGTGGGGCGATCTCGTACGGCGGGCGCGCGCGTCCCAGGGTTCCCAGGGGGCCCAGGAATAGCGTGGCCCGATCCGGGCGTTGAACCCTTCCAGTGAGGGAAGGACTGTGCCGTGCCCGAGACCAGCGGTTCGACCGGACGTACTCCGGAGACGCATGTCATCGACTTCCGCGCGGCGGAGCAGCTGCTCTCCGCGCGGGACCCGCGCGGCGCGGTGAAGCTGCTCGACTCCGTCATCGCCGCCCACCCGGAGAACACAGCGGCCCGGCTGCTGCGCGCGCGTGCCTTCTTCGCCGCCGCGCAACTGCGGCCCGCCGAACTGGAGTTCACCATCGTCCTGGAGCGCGAGCCGGACAACGCCTTCGCCCACTTCGCGCTCGCCCGCACCTATGAGCGACAGGGGCGGCCGGATCAGGCCAGGCGGCACTTCCGGCTGGCGGCCGCGCTGGACCCGAACCCGGAGTTCCTGAAGGCGGCACGCTTCGAGTCCTGAGGCGCCCGTGTTCGTGCCCACGCCCGTGCCCGTACGGACCGGCCGGGGCTATCGGTCGCGCCCGTGCCCGTACGGACCGGTCGGCGCTAGCCGTCGCGCCCGTCCGGTGGACGGTACGGCGGGATGTCCGGGCCCGGCTGGTAGTGCGGGCCCTGACGGATGTGCCGCAGGATCAGCGTCAGGTCGACGGTGATCACCAGCCACAGCGCACCGCAGGCGACGGCCCACCCGGGGCGTCCCGCCAGCGCGAACGCCGCCGTGCCGACGATCGTCCAGACCAGCCCCCACACGCTCAGCCAGAACCTCGCCCGCAGCGCACTGCGTGCTGTCGTCGGCTCACTGCCCGTACGCATCGGATCATCGCTCCTCCTGGCAACGTACTCTTCGGAACGGACGTCGACCAAGGGCCCGAGCAGGAGGTCACCGCGTGCTTCCGGACGCCGACGAACTGGCCGAGGTGCTGGTGGACCTCGCCGTACCGCACGAGGACGTGGGCGAACTCGTACGGATCGGCAGGCGGGTCGTCGACGACCCGGAGCTGCGGCGGTTCCTGGAGCACTGCGTCGACGAACTCGTCCGGGACATGGGGCGGGCCGACGACCCGGTCGTCCTGCCCGAGCTCGACTGGCCGGCCGGCGCCCTCCAACGCTGCTTCCCCGTCTACGTGTTCGTGGCGGCGCTGCCCCACACGCGCGCGTACCACCGCTCGCGCGGCATCCCGGCCGACGTCGCCCGGCGCACCCTCGCCGACCTCGGGCGGAACATGGCCGTGCACCGCAGGCGGTACGGCAGGGCGGGCGTGCAGTCGCCGCGCTGGCTGACCCGGCACTTCCGGGGCGAGCTGTACCAGCTGGGCCGGCTCCAGTTCGAGCGGACCCTGTACGGCCCCTGGAACAGGCGGGCGCTCGCTGGGGCCGGCCTCGACATCCCCTCGGGCACGCCCTGTCTGAGCCTGCACATCCCCGATTTCCTCGGCCCGCTGTCACCGTGGTCCTGCGACCGCTCGCTCGCCCTCGCCGCCGAGTTCTTCGGCAGGCACTACGCGGACGAGCCGCACCGGGTCGCGCTGTGCCATTCCTGGCTGCTCGACCCGCAGTTGAAGCAGTACCTGCCCGCCGACTCCAACATCGTCCGGTTCCAGGAACGGTTCCGGCTGGCCCCCGGGGTGGCGGAGCCGGAGGACACCGAGCCGGTGCAGTTCGTGTTCGGGGACCCGGAGTCGGCGGTGGAGAGCCTGCCGCGGCGGACCGCGCTGGAACGGGCGATCGGGGATCATCTGCGGTCCGGTGGCCACTGGTACATCGGGCGTGGCTGGTTTCCGCTGTAGCGCACAGTGGGCTGGCGCGGAGCGATGAGTTTCCGCGCGGGGGCGGGTCCAACTCTCCGACAGCAACGGACCGCTTCCCCCAGGAGACCCCGATGTCCGAGACCACCGCCCCCGTCACCCGCGCCGCCGCCTCCACCGTCGCCGGCTCCCAGGTCATCGCCGAGTCCTCGACCGCCCGCGGCCGCCGGGCCCGGATCGCCCTGCGCGTCCTCCAGGTCGTGCTCGCCCTGTTCTACGTCTTCGCGAGCGCGCTTCCCAAGCTGATCGCGCACCCCGCGGCAGCCGAGGCCTTCGACAAGATGGGCTGGGGCAGCGCGGGGATGTACATCATCGGCGCGCTCGAACTGGCCGGTGGGATCGCCCTGTTGGTCCCGGTCCTCCAGTCGGTGGCGGCCGTGGCGCTGAGCGGGCTGATGGTCGGCGCGTTCGTCGTCCAGCTCACCTCCTTCGACGGGGAGAACGCGGCGACCCCGATCATTCTGATCATCCCGCTGGCCCTGATCGCCTGGGCCCGCCGCCGGCACAACGCGGACCTGCTGCGGCTGGTGCGACGACGGGCGTGAGGCGCACTCCACGGCCACGGCGCCGGGGCCGGCCCTGCCCTTCGGGGAGGGGGCCGGTTTCGGCGTGGTGGCCGACGGGGTGTTGCCGCGGGACGCGGGATCGGTGGGCTCCTCGGCGGGCCCGGCACGGCCCGGTGGCCCGGCAGCGTGGAACGCCCGGCCCGGCACGGCCCGGCAGCCCCGCACGCCCGCTCAGCCGGTTCAGCTCCTCGGCTCACCCGATTCACGTGAGCCACTCGGGCCACTCGCGCCGCCCGGTCCGCCCGGTCCGCCCGGTCCGGCGAAGCGGCCGCGGCGGTTGCCCTCCGCGAGGCCGCGCAGCCGTTCCAGTTCCCGGCGGTCCCGCTTGGTGGGGCGGCCGGCGCCGCGGTCGCGGATGCCTGCCGGGGCGAAGGCCTCGCGGGGCGGCGGCGGGGGAGAGTTGTCGACGTAGCACTGCACGGCCACGGGGGCGCCGACCCGCTTGCGGATCAGGCGCTTGACGACGACGACCCGCTCCCGGCCCTCCTGCCGGACCCGCACCTCGTCGCCGACGCGCAACGAGTGGGCGGGCTTCACGCGCTCGCCGTTCACCTGCACATGCCCGCCCCGGCAGGCGGTGGCTCCTGCGGAACGGGTCTTGACCAGCCGTACGGACCAGATCCAGCTGTCGGTGCGCACAGTCTCGCCGTGCTGCGGCCCGGCCGCCTCCGCGGCGGCGATGGCGGCGACGACCTTCGGGTCGGGTGCCTCGGGGGCCCCGGCTTCGGGGGTGACGGCCTCGGGTGCCACGGCCCCGGTCTCGTTGTCGTCCGTACGTTCCACAGCCATGGCTCCGACCTTAGTACCCGGGACCGCGTACCCCCGCGGGCTTTTCCTGCCCGTACGGTGGAGTCGTGGACGCCCTCGCCGAGCTCGACCGTCGGATCGCGGACTGCCGGGCCTGTCCCCGGCTGGTCGACTGGCGGGAGGAGGTGGCCCGGACCAGGCGGGCCGCCTTCGCCGACTGGACGTACTGGGGGCGGCCGGTGCCCGGGTTCGGCCCCGCGGACGCGCGGATGCTGATCGTCGGGCTCGCTCCGGCCGCGCACGGCGGGAACCGCACGGGGCGGATGTTCACCGGTGACCGTTCCGGGGACGTGCTCTACCAGGCGCTCTACGACGTCGGGCTGGCCTCGCAGCCGACGGCCGTGACCGCCGATGACGGGCTGGAACTGTACGGGGTGCGGGTCACCTCGCCCGTGCACTGCGCGCCGCCCGCCAACAAGCCGACCCCAGGGGAGCGCGACACCTGCCGGCCCTGGCTGGTCCAGGAGCTGAACCTGCTGCGGCCGACGCTGCGGTCCGTCGTCGTGCTCGGCGCCTTCGGCTGGCAGGCGGCGCTGCCCGCGTTCGCGGCGGCCGGCTGGAGCGTGCCCCGGCCGCGGCCCGCCTTCGGACACGGGGTGCGCGTGCCGCTCGACGGCCTCGAACTCTTCGGCTGCTTCCACGTCAGCCAGCGCAACACCTTCACCGGGAAGCTCACGCCGGCGATGCTGCGGGAGGTGCTGGGCACGGCGGCCGAGGCGGCGGGACTGCGGGGCCGTACCGCTTGAAAACGGGGCGACGCCTTGGCCGTACGACGGTTAGGGTCGCCGGATGCCTCTGTACCCGGAGATCGAGCCGTACGACCACGGCATGCTCGACGTCGGCGACGGCAACCGCGTGTACTGGGAGACCTGCGGGAACCCGGAGGGCAAGCCGGCGGTGGTGCTGCACGGGGGGCCGGGGTCCGGGTGCACGCCGTGGGCGCGGCGGCTGTTCGACCCCGCCGCCTACCGGATCGTGCTGCTGGACCAGCGGGGTGCCGGGCGGTCCACGCCGCACGCGAGCGCGTACGACACCGACATGAGCGTCAACACGCTGCCTCGACTCCTCGCGGATCTGGAGCTGTTGCGACGGCATCTGGGGATCGAGCGGTGGCTGGTGTGGGGGCTGTCGTTCGGGTCGGTGCTGGGGCTGCGGTACGCGCAGACGCATCCTCAGGCCGTGACGGAGCTCGTGCTGACGGGCGTGGCGACCGGGTCCGACGCCGAGGTCGCCCTGCTGACCAGGGGATTGGGGAAGATCTTCCCCGAAGCCTTCGAGCGGTTCGTCGGCGAGCTGCCCCTCGCCGAGCGGGACGGGAACCTCGCCGCCGCGTACAACCGGTTGCTCCAGTCGCCCGACGCGGCGGTCCGTGAGCGGGCGGCGCGGGCCTGGACGGACTGGGAGACGGCGACGATTCCGGCCCCGCCCGGGTCGGTCGAGCGTTTCCAGGACCCGGTGTTCCGGATGGGCTTCGCGCGGACCGTCACCCACTACTGGGGCAACGGTCACTTCCTCGACGAGGACGGTGCCGTGCTGCGGGACGCGCCCCTGCTGACGGACGTGCCCGGCACCCTCGTGCAGGGCAGCCTCGACTTCGGCAACCTCCTCGGCACCGTCTGGCGGCTCCATCACGCCTGGCCGGGCAGCGAGTTGACGGTGATCGACGAGGCCGGGCACGGTCCCGGGACCCCGGGAACGGTCGATGCGCTGGTGGCGGCGACGGACAGGTACGCGCACGGCTGGACTCGCTAGGTCTGCTGGACCCGCTAGGCCTATTGGACCGGCTGGACCCGTTAGACCGGCTCGCCCGTGTCCTCGAACAACTGCCGTACCGTCGAGTCGTAGTTGGTCCGCACGTGCGCCAGCGCGTGGGCGCGGGCCCGGTCCGGGTCGCCGGAGGCGATGGCCTCGTACAACTCGCGGTGCTCCACCAGGAGTTGGGGCCACTCCTCGTTCCGCCGGGTCATCCAGCGCAGCCGCCCCGCGACCGGTTCCAGGGCCTCGACGAGCAGGCTGTTGCGGGCCATGGCCACGATGCTGTCGTGCAGCCGGCTGTTGATGTCGGTGATGGTCTCCGCGTCCCCCGCCTCGGTCGCGGCCGCCGCCTGGTCGAGGAGCCGCTCGACCTCGGCGAGGTCCTGCGGGGTGGCGCGGGCCGCGGCGAGCCCGGCGGCGTACACCTCCAGGGCCTCGCGCAGTTCGAAGAGCTCCTTGACGTCCTTCGGGGTCAGTCGCCGTACGACCGTGCGGCGCGGGGTCTCGAAGTGGACGAAGCCCTCGGCGACCAGGGCGCGGATCGCCTCGCGGACCGGCACCCGGGAGACCCCGAAGCGGTCGGCGAGCTCCCGCTCGACCAGCCGGTCGCCTGGGCGGATCCGGCCCGCGATGATCTCCTGCCGCAGGGTGGCCAGGACGCGTTCCCGGACGGCGCCGAGGGGCTCGATGTTCGTCGTGGAGCTCATGGAGCCATTTTCTCCGACGCGGGAGCCGTCGTGGACGCCGGAGCCGTTTTCTGGAGCCTTGCCGTTTTACGGAGCCTTAACAAACGCGACATCGGCCGGAACTCTTGACGGCGGGACTATGTCGGCAGTTTGGTATACCAAAACTGGATGCCAGGCGGCCGCCCTCTCCTCCTGTCCCCGTCCTTGGAGGCCCTGTGTCCCTCGCCGATCGTGCAGAAGTCACCGGCACACCAGCGTTCGTCCCCGACCCACGGCTCACCAACGAAGACCTCGCGCCCGCCGGCAAGCGGAACTGGAAGGTCTTCGACCTCTTCGCCATGTGGATGTCCGACGTCCACAACCTGGGCAACTACACCTTCGCGGCCGGTCTGCTGGTCCTCGGCATGAACGTCTGGCAGGTCTTCACCTCCCTGCTCGTCGGCTTCGTGCTCATCTACGTCGGCATGAACTGGATGGGGAAGATCGGCCAGCGCCACGGCGTGCCGTTCCCCGTGGTCAGCCGCATCAGCTTCGGTGTGTGGGGCGCCAACATCCCGGCCCTGATCCGGGCCGTGATCGCCATCATGTGGTACGGCATCCAGACCTACCTGGCCTCCGTCGCGGTCAACGTGATGCTGCTGGCCGCCTGGCCGGGACTGGAGTCCTGGACCCACAGCTCCTTCCTCGGCCTCGACGCGCTCGGCTGGGTCTCCTTCGTGTCGCTGTGGCTGATCCAGGCGCTGATCATCAGCCAGGGCATGGAGTCGGTCCGCAAGTTCCAGGACTTCTGCGGCCCGGCGATCTGGCTGGTCATGATCGCGCTCGCGGTCTGGGTGCTGGCCAAGGCCGGCTGGAGCATCTCGCTCACCACCACCCCGCACCCGGTCTCGGTCGGCGAGCAGTGGCGGCAGTGGTTCGGCGCGATCGGCCTGATCCTCGCCACCTACGGCACGCTGATGCTCAACTTCTGCGACTTCTCCCGCTTCGCGCCGGACTACAGGACCGTCCGCCGCGGCAACTTCTGGGGTCTGCCCATCAACTCCACGGCCTTCGTGGTCGTCTCCGTGATCGTCACCGCGGGCTCGCTGGAGGTCTGGGGCCAGGCCATCACCGACCCGGCCGAACTGGTCGCCAAGGTCGGCAACACCTGGGTGATGGTCCTGGGCGCGCTCACCTTCGCCATCGCCACCATGGGCGTCAACATCGTCGCCAACTTCGTCTCACCGGCGTACGACCTCGCCAACGTCTGGCCGCAGAAGATCACCTTCAGGATCGGCGGCATGATCAGCACGGTGGCGGCCCTGGTCGTGACCCCGTGGAACCTCTTCTCCAACCCCACGGTCGTCAACTACTTCCTCGGCGGTCTCGGCGCCTTCCTCGGCCCGCTGTTCGGCGTGATCATGCTCGACTACTACTGGGTCAAGAAGGGCCGAGTCGACGTCGACGAGCTGTTCAAGGCCGAGCCCGGCTCCCGCTACTACTACCGCAAGGGCGTCAACCCCAAGGCCCTGTGGGCGTTCCTGCCCGCGGCGGGCGTCGCCGGCGTCCTCGCCCTGGTGAAGACCTTCAGCGACGTGGCCCCGTACTCCTGGTTCATCGGTACGGCTCTCGCGGCCGGCCTGTACGCGCTGCTGTGCCGCAGCGAGCGAGCGGCTCGCCCGGTCCCCGAGGCTGTGGAGGTCTGAGAGACGTGCGGATCGTCGTCACCAACTGCAACACCACGCAGGAGATGACCGAGGAGATCGTACGAGGTGCCCGGGCCGCGGCAGGCCCGGGCACCACCGTGCTCGGGCTCACCCCCACCTGGGGCCCGGAGTCCGCGGAGGGCTGGCTCGACAGCTACCTCTCCGCGGCGGCGGTCATCGACCTGCTGCGCACGTACGAGGGTCCTTCCTACGACGCCGTCGTCATGGCCGGCTTCGGTGAGCACGGACGCGAGGGCGTCCGGGAGTTGGTGGACGTACCGGTCGTCGACATCACCGAGGCCGCCGCCCATCTGGCCTGTCTGCTCGGCCGCCGCTACGGCGTGGTGACCACGCTGGAGCGCTCCTGCGGGCAGATCGAGGACAGCCTGGAGCTGGCGGGGGTGGGCCGCAACTGCGCCGCCGTCGTCGGGACCGGGCTCGGGGTTCTCGACCTGGGCGACGCCGACCGCACGGAGGCCGCGTTCCTGGCCGCCGCGGAGCGGGTGCGGGAGGCGGGTGCGGAGGTGCTGGTGCTGGGGTGCGCGGGGATGACGGGGTTGCAGCGGACGGTGGCGGAGAAACTCGGCCTTCCCGTGGTGGACGGGGTGGGGGCGGCGGTGAAGCTGGCGGAGTCGCTGGTGGGGCTGGGGCTGACGACCAGCAGGGCGGGTGGGTATGCGAGGCCGGTGCCGAAACGACGGGTGTGGGGGTCGGGGTCGGGCTCGGGGTCGGGGTCGGGGTGATCGGGTCCGGTCCGGTCCGGTCGAGTCGGGTCGGCGACAGGTGCTGGGTGTGGGGTCGCCGTCGCGCCGATCGGGCTCGGGGTGATCGGCCTCAGGGGCGCCAGAGGTACCGCACGTCCGGTTCCCGTTCCTCGTTGTCGCTGCCGTCGGTGCGTTCGGTCTCGACGAAGCCGTGGCGTTCGTAGAAGCGGTGGGCGGGCTTGTTGACCTGGAAGGTCCACAGGCTCAGGCCCTTGGGACTGCGTTCCTTGGCGAGCGCGACGAACCGGTCGCCGATGCCGCGTCCCCGCCAGTCGGGGTCGAGATACAGCTGGGACAGCAGGTCGCCGGCAAGGACCATGAGCCCCACGACCCGTCCCTCCGCCACGGCCACCCACGTCTCGCGTTCCGGCACCACGACGTCCCGTATGTACGCGCGCACCTCGTCGTCGGACCGGGGCCGTACGACCGTCGGCAACGCGGCGGCGAAGGAGCGCAGATAGACGTCGGCCGTGGCGGCGGCGTCGGCGGCGGTGGCCCGGCGGATGAGGATCCCGCTCACCGCGATGCCTCGTCCGAGCCCGGTTCCGGGACGACCGCCGTGGCCGTGATCTCCACCAGCTGGCCGGTGTAGCCGAGGCAGGCGACCCCGATCAGCGTCGAGGAGTGCGGGCCGCTGCTCAGACCGGACGCCTCGACCACCTCCCACACGGTGGACAGCACCGCGGGCTCGCTGCTCACCACGTGCACGTCGGTCGCCAGCACGTGCTGCAAGTCGCTGCCCACGGCGTGCAGTTGCTCTCTCAGGTTCGCGATCACCTGCTCGGCCTGGCGCGCGGGATCCCCCTCACCGACCAGATTCCCCTCGGCGTCCAGCGGAACGGACCCGGCGAGGAAGGCGAGCCTGGTGCCGGCCTCGACGACGGAGGCGTGCGAGTAGGTGGGCGGCGGGAAGAGCGCCGGTGCGGTGACGCGCTGGATCACGTGGGCTCCTGTGACGAACGGCGGGCAACCTTTCGATCATCGGGGGCGGGCGGACCGGACCGCACCTGAATTTCCGGGCCCGACCGGCGTGCGCACTCCTGTGCGAGGTCCGGGTACGCCTGGGAGATGGACGCGAGGATCCTTCGCCGCAGCAGCTGTTCCGCGGCCGCGCGTCCGGTGCGGCCGGACAGCTCGACGAGGATGTCGTCGTAGCGGGCCAGCTGGTAGCAGAGGTAGTCAACCTTCCAGTGTTCGAGCGGGAAGTGCGGTGACCCGCCCTGGCGTTCGCGGTGCTCGACGGCGAGCGCCGTCAGTCTCTCCGGGGAGAGCACGGGCACCTCGATCGGTTCCGCCGCGATCCGCGCGAGCACCTCCCGCCGCCGACGCAGCGCCGCCTCCCGCACCGCGCCGGACCGCCGGACGGCCGCCGCCGAAACAGCCCTGAACTCCTCACTCCGCTCGACGGCCGCGACCCGCTCGACGCTGTAGAGCCGGGTCGGCGGGGCCGTACGGAAGCAGGGATTGGCCCGCCGCAGATCGGGCTCACCGAGCAGCCGGCGGATCATCCCGGCGGTCCAGCCACGGGCCCGCAGCCCGGCAGCCGAGAGATACGCGCGCCGCCCCCGCGGATCCTGATCCTGCCCATCCTTCGCCATCGCCGATCCCCCGTCGTCGTAACACTGAGTGACGACTCCATTCATAACGCGCACCACTGACAACGGCCCTGACGGCAGCGAGTAAATCCATGGAGCGGCGCCCCCGGCCTTCGTAGGCTGCGCCCATGTCCCCCCTCTCCGCCGATGCCGACTTCCTCGCCGCCACCGCCGACCGCCTCGCCGCCCTCCCCTCCGTCCGGGCCGTCGCCCTCGGCGGCTCTCGGGCCCAGGGCACCGCACGGCCGGACAGCGACTGGGACCTCGCGATCTACTACCGCGGCGACTTCGACCCCGCCGACCTGCGCGCGATCGGCTGGGACGGGGAGGTCTCCGAGGTCGGCGGGTGGGGCGGAGGGGTGTTCAACGGCGGTGCGTGGCTGACGATCGAGGGGCGTCGGGTCGACGTCCACTACCGCGATCTCGACGTGGTGGACAGGGAGTTGGCGCAGGCGCGGGAGGGCCGTTTCCGGGTGGAGCCGCTGCTGTTCCACCTCGCGGGAATCCCCACCTACCTGCTCGTGGCCGAACTCGCCGTCAACCAGGTCCTGCGCGGTGAGCTCCCCCGCCCGTCCGCCTACCCGGCCAAGCTCCGCACCTCCGCCGCCAAGCGCTGGCGCGACACCGCCCACCTCACCCTCACCTACGCCGAGGCCAACCACGCCCCGGCGGCCCGCCTCACCGAAACCGCGGGCGCGCTCGCCACGGCCGCCGCACAGATGGGCCACTCGGTGCTGGCGGCCCGGGGGGAGTGGGTGACGAACGAGAAGCGGCTGTTGGAGAGGGCCGGGCTGCGGGAGGTCGATCGGATCGTGGCGTCGCTGTCGGCAGAGCACGGGTCGGCCTTGCGCGCGGTCAGGGAGACACGGGAGTTGTTCGGCCGGGTGGGCTGAGGCGGTCGTGGAGCCGGTGTCGGCTCGTCGGCCGGGGTTGCGTTCATAAAGAACGTGGGGTTTGCATGCATCGTCACGCGTGGGTAACACAAGCGTTCCTGCGTCTCCAAGAGCGCGCTTTAACGTGGAGGCACAGTTCAGCGCTCGGCCACCGTCGCCCGAAGGCACACCCGCCGCCTCGCACGACGACAGGAGCCCCGTGTCCCGCCCCGCCGTACGGATGCATCTTCCGCCCTGGCTCGCTCACGCCCTCCGTGCTCAGCGGGGGCCGATTCCCTGGAGCGCGGTGGTGCGGGGGGCCCTGTCCGCCGGGCCGCTGCTGTTCGCCGGGGTGTGCGCCGACCGGATCCCGCTCGGTGTCGTCGCCGCCATCGCCGCCATGCTGGCCGGGATCAACGACCGGCCCGGGAGCCGGCGGGCCTCCGTGCGGCGGATCGGGGTGCCTGCGGTCGCCGGCGCCGTCGGGATGGCTCTCGGGACGTACGCCGGAGGGCACATCGGGGCCGTCGCCCTCACTCTTCTGCTCACCGTCGTCGGGCTCGTCGCCGGCGGTGTGAGCGCCGTCGGGCCCGTCGCCTCCGGCAGCGGTACGCAGTTGCTCGTCGGGGCGGCGATCGGGGCGGGCATGCCGCTGCCCGAGGAAGGGTGGCTGCGGGCCCTCGCCTACCTCGGCGGGGCCTGCTGGCTGCTCGCGCTGCGGCTCGCGCTCCCCACCCCCGGCGCCATCGCCGGGGACTTCCGCTTCGACGGGGAGCGGCACGCCGTGGCCGCCGTCTACGACGCGGTCGCCGGGCTCCTCGACGCCGCCGGGACCGACCGGGCCACCGAGCGGCGCGTCGCGCTCACCGCCGCCCTCGACCACGCGCAGGACGCCCTCACCGGCCCCCGGCTGCGGCGGTACGCCAGCTCCTCCGCCGAGCGGCGGCTGCACGCGCAGTACGCCGCCGCGCTGCCCCTCGCCGAGGCCGCCACCGCGCTCGCCTGGGCCGGGGAGGCGGTACCGGAACGGGCCTCCGCCGGACCCCGGCGGCTCGCCGTCGCCGTACGGGAGAACACGCTCACCGGACCGTTGCCCGCGCCCAGCCGGTCGGCTCCCGCGCTGCGGGCGCTCGACGACGCGCTGCTGCGGGCCGCCGAGGCCTTCGACCGGGGGCGGGGCGGGGATCTGCACACACGCCGGCTCAGCGGACGGGACGCGCTGCGGGCCGTCCTCGGCGCCGGCGGGCGGGAGTACGGGCTGCGGGTCGCCCTGTGCTTCGGGGCCAGCGCCGCGGTGGCGCAGGCGCTGCACCACTCCCACTGGTACGGGGAGCACGCGCACTGGTACTGGCTGCCCGCCACCACCGTCTTCCTCGTCAAGCCCGACCTCGGGCCGCTCGTCTCCAGAGTGCTGTGCCGGGCCGCGGGAACCGTCCTCGGGGCACTGGTCTTCGCCGGGTTCGCGCTCGTGCTGCCGCGGCCCGAGGGGCTCGTCGCGCTCGTCGCCGTCAGCGGGGCGCTCATCCCCGTGGCCACCCGGCACTTCGCCGCGCAGACCGCCGTCGTCACGGTCCTCGTCCTCGCGCTCGTCATGGTCGGCGGCGAGCCGCAGGCCTCCGCCAGCCGGATCACCGAGACCCTGCTCGCCTGCGCGATCGTGCTGATCGTGGGGCATCTGCCGATGCCGGGGCAGCGGGGCGGGGGAGTGCGGGCCCGGCTGACGGCGGCGGGCGGGGCGGCCGAGGCGTACCTCGCGCATGTCCTGCGGGAGGCGGAGGGGTCTGTCCGGCGGGGGGCAGTGGGGGCTGGTTCGCGGGACTCCGAGTGGTCCGGCTCGCGGGACTCCGGGGGATCTGGCTGGCGGGCCACCGAGGGATCTGGTTCGAGGGCGGCCGAGCGGTCTGTCCTGCGGGACACCGCACGCCCCGGCCCCGGCCAGACCCTGCCCCGGCCCGCCCCCACCGAAGACACCCGCCCCCTGCGCTGGACCCTCCGTCGCGAGGCCTACCGTGCGCTCGCCGAGGCCCGTGGTGCCATCGCCCTCGCCGCCGCCGAACTGCCCGCGCTCGCCCGGCACTCGGAGGGCGCCGATGAGATCGTCGTCGTCCTCGAACGGATCGTCGACACGACCACCGCGTGCGCCGTGCACCTCGACGACTCCGGGCGGCTCGCCCCCGAACAGGTCCGACGGCTCACCGAACTCCTCGACGAACTCCACCGACTCGACGAGGGCCACCGGCGCGTGGGGGTCCGGCTGCCCCAAGTCCCGCTCGCCGGTTAGGAGTCACACCCACCGGCGCACCCACCGGTCAGGCGTCACACCCGCACCCACACCGGTGCGTGGTCCGAGCCGGGCGTCCCCACCCGTTTCCTCGGGTCCTCGTCCACCGACGGCAGCTCCAGGGCGTCGTCCCGCTGCTCCGGCAGACCCGTCCCCGCCTCCACGATGCGGCGGGCCAGCCGGTGACTGAGCAGCACGTGGTCGATCAGCTCGGCGCGTCCGAAGCTGACCCGGGAGAAGCGGCGCTCCTCGGGTATGCGCGGGGCGATGTCCCACAGCCGGAACGGGTCGCCCAGGTCGGACTTGGCGAACGCGCGCGGCTTGTCGAGCTCGGAGCCGGGCGGGCCGAGCAGCATCTGGGTGGTGGCGGCGTTCACCACGTCGTTCATGTCGCCGAGGACGATCACGTCCCGCTTCGTCCCGGCGCCTTCGAGCAGGAAGTCCGCGACCGCGCGCAGGGTCGCCGCCTCGGCCGCCCGCCGATAGAGGGCGTAGGCGCCGAAACGGGCCCGCTCCGCCTCGTCGTGCGGCTGGAAGCGGCTCCTGTCCCCGGTGGCCGGGTAGGACAGCAGTTTCGACTTGAGATGGGCCACGGCCACCTGGAGCACCCCGTCCGCGGTGTCCGTCTCCACCGCGAGGAAGCCGCGGCTGGTCTCCCGGTCGTGCGGGTCCGGCGCGGGGTCGTCGTCGCCCTGTACCGGGCGCAGCAGGTCCGCGAACACATGGGTGTCCCGCCGTATCCGCAGCGGGGTGCGGCTCAGGAAGCCGACCCGGATGCCCCTGCGGTCGGCGTGCCGGGACAGCGCGATGTGCCACTCCCCGCCGATCGCCTTGGCCAGCTCGGCGAGCGCCTCCTCCTGTTTCACCTCCTGGACGCCCAGCAGCGTCGGGTCGAGCGCGGTGATCACGGAGGCCAGGGCCGCCACTTTCGCCTCGTACTCGGCCTCGGTCCTGGGAGCGCCGTCGCCGCTGCGCGGCAGCATCAGATTCTCAAGGTTCCAGGTGCCGACGAGCATGCCGGACCCCTTCCGAAAGGCGTACGACGGGCGGTGCTGAGGCCAGCGTGCACGCGCCGGCGCCGCCGCGACAGAGCGGCGACGGGGATGCGCGGTTCACCCACTGCGAGGGCACGACCGCGTCGTACGGTGCCTGTATGACGCCTTCTCCCGCAGGTCTCATCATCACCCGGTGCACGGTCCTCACGCACGACGATCAAGAGCGGGTCGGGTTCGTCGAGGACGCGGCGATCGTCGTACGGGACGGTGTCATCGCGTCGGTGACGAGCAGTGCGCAGGCGGCAGAGCTGCCCGCGGTGCAGCGCATCGACGCGCGGGGGCAGATCGCCCTTCCCGGGCTCGTCAACTGCCACACCCACGCGCCCATGGTCGCCCTGCGCGGGGTCGCGGAGGACCTGCCGACCGAGGAGTGGTTCAACGACGTGGTCTGGCCGATCGAGTCCAACCTCACCGAGAAGGACGTGGAGTTGGGGGCGCGGCTGGCCTGTGCCGAGATGATCAGGGGCGGTGTCACCTGCTTCGCCGACCACTACTTCTCGATGGACGCGGTCGCCGCGGTCGTCGACGAGTGCGGGATGCGCGCGCATCTCGGGCAGGCCTACTTCTCCTCGCAGGGGCCTCAAGGGCGGGAAGAGTCACTGGAGTTCGCGCTACGGCACCGCGGCGGCGCCGGTGGCCGCATCACCACGGCCCTCGCCCCGCACGCCCCCTACACCGTCGACGAGGCCGACCTCGCCGCGACCGCCGCACTCGCCCACGAGCACCGGCTCCCCGTCCATCTGCACGCCTCCGAGAACCGCGACCAGGCCGAGGCGAGCCTCGCCCGGCACGGCGTCACCCCCATCGAGGTGCTCCACCGCACCGGGATCCTCGACACGGACGTCCTGATCGCCCACGGCTCCGGGATCCTCGACCGCGACCTGCCGCTTCTCTCAAGTGCCGCCGCTCGTACGGCCGTTGCGACAGCCCCGCGCGGCTACCTCAAGTTCGCCTGGCCCACCACCACGCCCGTGCGCGCCCTGCGCGACATCGGCATCCCGGTCGGACTCGCCACCGACGGGGCCGCCTCCAACAACTCCCTCGACGTGTGGGAGTCGATGGCGCTCACCGCGCTCGTCCAGAAGTCGACGACCGGTGACCCGCGCTGGCTGACGTCCCGTCAAGCCCTGCACCACGCAAGCCTCCAGAGCGCCCGCGCGGTGGGCCTCGGCGACGTCGTCGGCAGCATCGCGCCCGGCCGCCGCGCCGACATCATCCTGGTCGACCTCACCGGCCCGCACACCCAGCCCGTCCACGACCTCGCCGCCACCCTGGTCCACAGCGCCCGCTCCTCCGACGTCCGCACCACGATCGTCGACGGCCGCGTGCTGATGCGGGACCGCGAACTGCTGACCATCGACGTGGGCGCCGTCGTGGCGGAGCTGGGGGAGCGGATGCCGGCGTTGCTGGACCGGAGCCACGGCGGGCGGATCCAGGAGTACGACACCTGAGCGACAGCAGAAATCTCCCGCGCCGGCGATGAGTTCCGTCCCCGCCCCCGGTCACCACTCGGGACGGACCGTTGCACAGGAGGGACCCCATGGCACTTCCGGAGATCGCCTCGCGAGAGGAATGGCGCGCCGCGCGCGCGGAGTTGCTGGTCAAGGAGAAGGCGGCCACGCGCGCGAGGGACGCGCTCAACGCCGAGCGGCGCCGGCTGCCCATGGTCGAGATCGAGGAGGAGTACGTCTTCGAGGGCGGTGACGGCAAGGCCACCCTGCTCGACCTCTTCGAGGGGCGCGGCCAACTCGTCGTCTACCACTTCATGTTCGCGCCCGAGTGGGACGCCGGGTGCCGCAGCTGCTCCGCCTTCCTCGACCAGGTCGGGCATCTGGCCCATCTGAAGGCACGGGGGACGACGTTCGCGGCCGTGTCGAGGGCGCCGTACACGAAGATCCTGCCGTTCAAGGCGCGGATGGGCTGGACCGTGCCCTGGTACTCGTCGTACGGCGGTCCCTTCAACCACGATTTCGAGGTCACTCTGAAAGCCGACGGGGCCGACGGGACCGACGGAGTCGATGGGGCCGACGGGGCCGACGGATTCGGTGGGGAGCAGGTCGAGCGGCCCGGGATCAGCTGCTTCCTCAGGGACGGGGACCGGGTCTTCCACACCTACTCGACCTACGAGCGCGGCCTCGACGGGCTCGGCTCGACCACCAGCTTCCTCGACCTCACCGCGCTGGGCCGGCAGGAGCAGTGGGAGGAACCCGAGGGGCGCGCGTCCG
Organism: Streptomyces sp. NPDC057253; assembly: GCF_042669125.1. Classification (NCBI taxonomy): domain Bacteria; kingdom Bacillati; phylum Actinomycetota; class Actinomycetes; order Kitasatosporales; family Streptomycetaceae; genus Streptomyces; species Streptomyces sp. NPDC057253. The sequence goes on from NZ_JBHUXV010000021.1 coordinate 76,906, forward strand.
CTCTCGGGGCGCCGGCCGGCTCTGTGCGCATCAGGTATCACGACGAGTACGACTTCTGACACGGAAAGTAGCCAAAGTGACCGTTGAGTAACCGAACTCTCACGCTTCGCGCTGAACGCGTGTCAGCTACGTCTCAGTACGGCAACTGAGAGAGGCGATCGGGCCCTGGAAGGCGTTAACTCCTACAAGCGCTCCTACGGATGAGCGCAACGCTTTCTGGAGGTGCAGGGTGGTGAACGGGCGAACAGTGCTCGAACGCTTTCCCGCCGGCGGACCGCGAGGATCGTGGCCCGCGGAGGAGTTCGCGCAGGCGAGGCGTCTTGAGGGGATGCAGGCCGAGGTCGTCATGGACCTCGCGTCCGACATGTTCCTCGTGATCGTCCGCAGTGGAGAGGCGGCCGACGCCGTCGCATGAGGTCAGCCCGCCTCCTCGGCGGGCACCTTTGCCGTGAACTGCTCGGCCTGGAGCGCGTACAGCTCCGCGTAGACACCCCCGGAGGCCAGAAGCTCGTCGGGCGTGCCCGACTCCACGAGCCGCCCCTGCTCCAGCACATGCACCAGATCGGCGTGGCGCACGGACGCCAGCCGGTGGGTGATCAGGACGACCGTCTGACCGGTGCCGGCCAGGGCGCGGATCTTCTCGAAGACCTCCAGCTCGGCGCGGGCGTCCAGGGCGGCCGTCGGCTCGTCCACGATCAGGATGCGGCCGCTGCGGTAGGCGGCCCGGGCGATCCCGAGCCGCTGCCACTGTCCGCCGGACAGCTCGTGCCCACCGCTGAAGTTGCGGGCCAGCAGTGTGTCCAGGCCGCGCGGCAGGTCCTCCAGCACCTCCCCGGCCCCGGCCTCCGCGACCGCGCCCGACACCCGCTCCTCGGTGAGCGGCACCGAGGAGCGGCCCACCGCCACGTTGACCCGGGCGGTGAACGGCCACCGCTTGAAGTCCTGGGCGACCATCGCGACCCGCTCGGCGAGCAGCCGGCGGTCCGCCCGCGCCGCGTCCACGTCGTCCCACAGGATCCGGCCCCGGTCGGGTGCGTACAGTCCCGCAAGCAGTTTGACCAGCGTGGTCTTGCCCGAGCCGTTCTCGCCGACCAGCGCGACGATCTTGCCGAGCGGCAGGGTGAGCGTCACGTCGTCGAGGGCGGGGCGGGTCGCGTCACCCGGGTAGGTGAAGGAGACGTTCTCGAAGCGGATCTCGCGCGGGTCGTCCGGCAGCGCGACCCCGCCCACCGGGATCGCCCGCTCGGCGGCCTCCCGGTACAGCCGCTGGAGATCGCCGACGAACAGCGCGTCCTCGTGCAGCGCGTTCACCTCCATGACCAGCGTCTCCAGGCTCTGCGAGCCGGTGCGGATCGCGATCACGGCCGTACCGGCCACGGACAGCGCCATGGCTCCCCCCAGCAGCAGCCCGCCCAGCGTCGCGTACGTCGCCGCCGTCGCGAGGCCCGTCCAGGACGCCGCGATCAGCCCCGTGCGGGCCGCGAGGCGGGCCAGCCGGGCCTGCTCCGCCTCCGCCGTCTCTGCCATCGACCGGAAGTGCCGCAGCAGGAACGGGCCCACCCCGTGCACCCGGATCTCCGGCGCCGCCTCGGGCTCGATCAGCAGGGCACCGAGCAGTCGGCTCGCGCGGACGTGCTGCACCCAGGCGTGGTACCACTCGTACCGCCGTCGCGCGATGGTCAGCGCGCTCCACGCGCTCGGGATCGTCATCGTGACCAGCAGCGGCAGCAGCGCCGGATGCAGCACGGTCAGCACGCCCGCCGCCGCGATCATCGAGATCACCGCGTTGATCACCCGCGTGGCGCAGGGGATCATCCGGCGCGCCGAGCTCGCGCCGTACTGCGCGGTGTCCAGCAGCTTGTGGAAGGCGTGGTCCTCGATCGCGGCCAGCTCCACGGCCGCCGCCCGCTCCAGATAGCGCTCGGTCGCCACCCGCTCCACCTTGGGCTCCAGCCGCCCGGTGGCGTACGTCGACGCGGCCCGCAGCAGCGCCCCGACCAGCATCACCGCCGCCATGGTGACCAGCGCGGGTACGGCCCCCCGCAGCCGGTCCTCCAGCGGGCCCCCGCCGATCAGCCGGGCCAGCACACTGTTGACGGCGAGCAGACTCACGGCCTGCGCCAGGCCCCGGCCCACCTCGGCGGCCAGCACGGTCCGCGCCGCCGACCGGTCCGCCTGCCAGGCCAGCCGAAGACTGGCCGACAACAACGCCGGCAGCCGTACGACCATGGCCCGGAACCCCAGCTCCAGAAACGCGTCGGAGTGCGAGTTCCACCCCGCGTCGTACCGCAGCGGCCCCCCGAAGAGCAGCTGCTCGGACTCGGAGACACCGGGTTGCCCTGAGCCACGCCGCTTTCCCACCCGGACCTCCCCCGATCGTGGACGGGGCAACTATGGCGGGGCGGGCGGGGCTGGGGGCAGGGCGCAGAAGCCCGAGCAGCAAACACGCGGGGCGCACACCCACCCTCAGGGGCGCGGGGCGGTGTCGATTTGCGGCTCCGCCGCGCGGGCGCGACCAGCCCCCACTCACCCGCACCCGAAAGACGGCCCAACCAGCGGAGCTGACCCGCGGAGCTAACCCGCGGAGCTGACCGGCCGCGACCAGTTAGGCGTCGTCCCCGTCAACCGGCACAGCGCCAGGTACAACGGTATCGGCGGCGTATAGGGCAACGTCCCCTCCGGCCGACGCACAAGGGACGGCACCACCGGGGCGTCCGGAACAACCGCCCCGGTGGCGTACTGAGCGGGCGCGGGCCATTCGAGCGCGTAGTCGGAGTCGGCGGGGACGAGCCACCACCAGTGTGTGTCATCGGCGTACACACACCCGACCCGCGGCAGCCGGGGCACCAGCTGCTGTCCCAGCAGCGCCGGCATCCCCACCGCGTCGCAGCCCAGCGGCACCGTCATCCCCTGCGGCACGGGAAGCCGGCACGGCGTCCCCGGCGCCCGCAGCCCGCGTCTGAGGCGGACCAGTGAGTCCAGGGTCAGCACCTGGCCGCCGGACCCGCCGCTCACGCCCATGCGCCCGCGCCCCCAGCACCGTGACCGCGCGCTTCGCCGTCGGGCCCGGCTCTGTGGTGCTCCTCGGCCTCGTCCTCCTGGCCCGACCCCCCGGAGGGAACCGGCTTCGGAGGGGCACCCCAGCCCAGGTCGTTGCGCGGGCCGGTGTCCTCGCGGGGCTCGTCCGCCTTGCGCGGCAGCTCCGCCCAGACCAGCAGCCCGGGACCGTGCTCATGGGCACCCCAGGCGTGACAGAGGGAGTCGACCAGGAGCAGTCCCCTCCCGTGCTCCTCTTCGCCGCGCTGCGGGGACGAGTGGGACTCACCCGGCGCACAGCCCTCGTCACGTACGGCTATCCGCACCAGGTCGTCGTTGTCGTGCAGCTCGCAGACCACACGGCTGCTCGCGGTGTGCACGATGGCGTTGGTGACCAGCTCGGAGACCACCAGGGCCGCCGAGTCGCAGGTGTCCTCGCAGACCGACCAGTGGGTCAGCCTGGCCCTCGTCAGCCGTCTGGCCTGCGCGGGGGAACCCGGATGCGCGGCCAGCTCGAAACGGAACCGGCGCCGGGCGGCAGCCCTGTCGGGCCCCACTCTCCCGGCGGCACCGAGACCCTGGGGGCGGCCTTCGGCGGCGTCTGTTCCTAAGGGCGGGGACGGAATCACGCTTGCCACTATCGCCCCGTCGTGAACACTTGGCAAGTGTCACTCTGAAAAATGCAGAGTGCTGTGTGACGCGGTGGGATGCCGTGGCACACTGCTCGCAACAGCATGTTGAGCGGCGCCAGTTGGGATCACCGTAGATCCGTACGTATCGGTATTCGTACCGAGGGTTGTATCCGTACAGATCTTCGATTCAGGTCTTCGAATGGCGCCGCTGGGCTGTCAGCATGCAGGTGGCTGTGACGGCGTACATGACGGCGTACGTGACTTCGTGACTTCGTGGAGGTGGAGCGTGAGCGAACCGCGGTCCGCGCCGACGGTCGGCCAGGTCGTCCTCGGCCGGCGCCTGCTGGACCTGCGGGAACGCGCCGGGCTCAAGCGCGAGGAAGCCGCCCGCATCCTCCGCGTCGCCCCCGCGACCGTCCGCCGGATGGAGATGGCCGAGGTCGGCCTCAAGATCCCCTACCTCCAGCTGCTGCTGAAGGCCTACGGCGTCTCGGACCAGGAGGCCGAGGACTTCGTCCAGCTCGCCGAGGACGCCAACCGCCCCGGCTGGTGGCAGCGCTTCCACGACGTGCTGCCCGGCTGGTTCTCGATGCACGTCAGCCTGGAGGGCGCGGCCGCCCTCATCCGCGAGTACGAACCGCACTTCGTGCCCGGTCTGCTCCAGACCGAGGACTACGCGCGTGGCGTGCTGCGCTCGGGCGCCATCGGCCAGACCAGCCCCGAGGACATCGAGCGCCATGTCGCCCTGCGCATGGAACGTCAAGGACTGCTCACCCGTCAGGACGCGCCCCGGCTGTGGGTCGTCATGGACGAGACCGTGCTGCGCCGCCCCGTCGGCGGCCCGGAGGTGATGCGTGCCCAGATCGACAAACTGCTCGAGGCAACGAAGCTGCCCAATGTGACGCTCCAGGTCGCCCCGTTCGCCAGCGGGCCGCACCCGGGGACGTACGGGCCCTTCGTGCTCTTCCGATTCGCCGTGCCCGAACTTCCGGACATGGTCTACAGCGAGTACCTGACCGGCGCGATCTATCTGGACGCGCGCGTCGAGGTGGCGACCCACCTCGAGGTCATGGACCGCATGGCGGCGCAGGCCGCTACAGCACATCGCACGAAGGAGATCCTCCGGGACCTCCGCAAGGAGTTGTGAATGAACCGCATCAAGCCGCGCATCCCCGTCTACAACGGCATGCCCGCCCGGGAGTTGGGGAGCGAAGGCTGGCACAAGCCGTGGAGCGGCGGCAACGGCGGCAACTGCCTGGAGGCGATGAAGCTCGCCGACGGCCGGATCGCCGTCCGCCAGTCCACCGATCCGGACGGACCGGCGCTGATCTACACCACCGACGAGATGACCGCGTTCATCGAGGGCGCGAAGGCGGGGGTGGCCGACTTCCTTCTCTCGTGACCCGCTTGTTCCCTTGTTCCCTTGATCCTTTTCTCGCTCGCTCCCTTGTTCTCTTGCTTCCTTGCTCAATTGATCAGTAATCACTGACGGGTTGATGGGTAATCACCAATGGCCGAGATCGACACCACCAAGCCGCACCCGGCGCGGATGTACGACTGGTACCTCGGAGGCAAGGACAACTACCCGGTCGACGAGGCGATGGGCCGGCAGATGCTCGCTCTCGACCCGCGCGTGCCGGTGATGGCCCGGGTCAACCGGGCCTTCATGCACCGCTCCACCCGCTGGCTCGCGGACCACGGCGTCCGGCAGTTCCTGGACGTCGGCACCGGCATCCCCACCGAGCCCAACCTCCACCAGGTCGCCCAGCGGATCGCGCCCGACGCCCGGGTCGTCTACTGCGACAACGACCCGATCGTCCTCGCCCACGCGGCCGCGCTGCTGCGGGGCACGGACGAGGGCGCCACCGAGTACCTCCAGGCGGACGTCCGCGACCCGGACGCCGTCCTGGAGGGCGCGCGCAAGATCCTGGACTTCTCCCGGCCCGTCGCGCTCTCCCTCATCGCGCTGCTGCACTTCGTCTCCGACGAGGACGGCGCGCACGAACTGGTCGGCCGGCTGCTCGCCGAACTGCCCTCCGACAGCTACCTGGTGGCCACTCACGCCACCGCCGACTTCACCCCCGAGGAGTCGCAGGCGGCCGTCGACAGGCTCAGGGCGGCGGGCGTCACCCTGGCCCTGCGCTCCCGCGCGGAGTTCGCCCGCTTCTTCGACGGCCTGGAACTCGTCGAACCCGGCGTCGAGGTGCCGCAGTCCTGGCACCCCGAGCTGGGGGACCCGGTACCGGGCCAGGACGACGGGGTGATCCCGGGGTACGGGGCGGTGGGGCGCAAGCCCTGACCGGTCCCCTCCCCGGATCCACTGCGGCCGCCCGGGCCGCCTAGGTCTCACTCCTCGGCGGCAGCGCCGCGCACAGCGCCTCCAGCGCCGCCCCGTACGCGTGCTCGGGCGGTGTCGCGTAGCCCACGACCAGACCGTCGCGGGCGGGCACGTCCTTCTCCGCTGTGTCCGTCCTGTCCGTCCTGTCCGTCCTGTTCGTCGTGTCCGGCGTCTCCGGGTGGCGGAACTCCGCGAGTCCGTCCAGCGCGACGCCCCGCCGGGCCGCGGCCCTCACGGCTGACCGTTCGGTGCCGGGCGGCAGCCGCAGCACCGCGTGCAGCCCCGCCGCGACCCCGCCGACCTCGATGTGCGGCGCGCGCTCGGCCAGCGCGGCGACGAGCCGGTCCCGGCGGGCACGGTACCGCTGCCGCATCCGCCGTACGTGACGGTCGTAGGACCCGGAGACGATCAGGTCGGCGAGGGCCAGCTGGTCGAGGACGCTCGCCCAGGCCTCCCGTTCCCCCTTGGCCGCGAGCACGTCACCGACGTACCGCTCGGGCAGCACCATCCATCCCAGCCGCACCGCGGGCGACAGGCTCTTGCTCACCGAGCCGACGAGGATCACCCGCTCGGGATCGAGGCTCTGGAGGGCGCCGACGGGCTTGCGGTCGTAGCGGAACTCCCCGTCGTAGTCGTCCTCCAGCACCACCCCGCCACGCGCGCGTGCCCAGTCGACCACCGCGGCCCGCCGCTCGGCGTGCAGCGGACCGCCGGTGGGGAACTGGTGCGCGGGCGTGAGCAGTACGGCCCGCTCGCGCGTGAGGCGGTCGACCCGTGCGCCGCGGTCGTCGATCGGGAGCGGCACGGTCCGTACGCCTTCGGCGGCGAGCAGTTCCCGGTGGAAGGGGAGTCCGTACGCCTCCACGGCCAGCGGACCGCGCAGGACCCGTCCGCCGCCGAACAGCAGCCGCAGGGCGTGCGCGAACCCGGAGCAGACGACGATCCGGTCCGGCTCGGTCCGCACGCCACGCGCGCGGGCGAGGTATTCGGCGAGGGCCGCCCTCAGCTCGGGGCGTCCGGCCGGATCACCGGGGCCGAAGACCTCGTTGGGGGCCTGCTGGAGGGCTCGGCGGTAGGAGGCGAGCCAGGCGGTTCGGGGGAAGGCGGAGGCGTCGGGGGTGCCTTGGCGGAGGTCGTGGCGGGTGGCACGCGCGTGTGGGTGCGGGGGCTCGGCCGGCGCGGGTTTTTCCGGGCGTACGGCGGTGTGGGGCGGCCCGGACCGGTCCGCGGTCCGGAGTGGCCGGGTGCGTTCGGCGACGCGGGTGCCGGAGCCCTGGCGGGCGGTGAGCCAGCCCTCGGCGACGAGTTCGGCGTAGGCGTCGGCGACCGTGTTCCGTGCGACGCCGAGGTCGGCGGCGAGCGAGCGGTAGGGCGGCAGCCGGGTGCCGGGGGCGAGCCGGCCGCTGCGCACCGCGTCCCGCAGCGCCCGGGTCAGCGCGGCCCGCTTGCTCCCCGGGCCGGAGAGCTCCAGATGCAGGTCGGAGCCGCCGATCCGCTCCACGTCATTGACCCACGATTCCGCCATGGAAATGCACCCTACAGCCGGTCTTTGAGGCCCGTAGGTTGGTCCCATGACGACGACGAACACGCACGTGACCGGTATGGCTCGGCTGAACCTCGCCAAGGCGGCGCCGAAGGTGTTCCGCGCCCTGATCGGCTTCGACGCGGCGGCCCGCGAGGGCCTCGACCCCGCCCTCGTCGAACTGATCCAGATCCGCGCCTCCCACCTCAACCGCTGTGCGTACTGCCTGCACATGCACACCAACGACGCCCGCAAGGCCGGCGAGAGCGAGGACCGCCTCCACATGGTCCCGGTCTGGCGGGAGGCCCGCCATTTCTTCACCGAGAGGGAGCAGGCGGCCCTGGCCCTCACGGAGGCGGTCACACTGGTGGCCGACGGAGGCGTCCCCGACGAGGTCTACGCCCGGGCAGCCGCCTGCTTCGACGAACAGGAGCTGGCCCACGTCCTGTCCCTGATCCTCACGATCAACACGTGGAACAGGGTCGCGCTGTCGACGGGGAAGGTGGCGGGGACGGACGAGAGGGTCTGAGCACCCCTGAGCACCCCTGTCCTTGAACAGTCCCTAAACGGTCATGGGGCGGTCGTACGGCCCGATGGGCGCCGGCAGCCGCGAACTCCCCGTCAGATGCCGGTCGACCGCCGCCGCGACCGCCCGCCCCTCCGCGATCGCCCACACGATCAGCGACTGCCCCCGAGCGGCGTCTCCCGCTGCGAACACGCCCGCCACATTCGTACGGAACTCCCCGTCCCGCGCGACCGTGCCCCGGGCCTCCATCTCCAATCCCAGCTGCTCCACCAGCCCGTCGCCCCGATCCGGCCCGGAGAACCCGAGCGCGAGGAGCACGAGGTCGGCCGGGAGCGTCCGTCCCGTCCCCTCCAGGGGCCTGCGCGCCGCATCCACCCCGACCAGGTGCAGCGACCGCACCCGCCCCTCCTCGTCCCCCTCGAAGCGGAGCGTCGACGCGGCGAACAACCGGGCGTCCGCGTCGGCCGCCGGCGCGGTCTCCAACTCCCGCGCCTCCTCGTGCGCCGCCGACAACCGGTAGATCTTCGGGTACGTCGGCCAGGGCTCGGCATCCTCGTCCCGCTCACCCTCCGGCTGCGCGTAGATGTCCAACTGCGTGACGGACGCGGCCCCTTCACGCACCGCCGTGCCCAGACAGTCCGCCCCCGTGTCACCCCCGCCGACGATGACGACATGCTTCCCGGCCGCCGACAGGGGCGAGATCTCCAGATCCCCCTCGCACACGCGGTTCGCCAGCGGCAGATACTCCATGGCCTGCCACACCCCGGCCAACTCCCGCCCCGGCACGTCCAGTTCACGCCACGCCGTGGCCCCCGTCGCGATCACCACCGCGTCGTACCGCGTCCTGAGCTCCGCGGCCCCCACGTCCCGCCCGACCGCCGTGGACGTACGGAACTTCGTCCCCTCGGCCCGCATCTGCTCGATCCGCCGCTCCAGATGGTGCTTCTCCATCTTGAAGGCGGGGATGCCGTACCGCATCAGGCCGCCGATCCGGTCGTCCTTCTCGAAGACGACGACCGTGTGCCCCGCCCGGGTCAACTGCTGTGCCGCGGCGAGCCCGGTCGGTCCCGACCCGACCACCGCGACGGTCCGTCCGGACAGCCGGTCCGGCGGCCGCGGCGGCGCGAACCCGAGCTCCCAGGCCCGGTCGGCGACGGCGACCTCGACGTTCTTGATGGTGACCGCGGGCTGGTTGATGGCGAGCACACACCCCGCCTCGCACGGCGCCGGGCACAACCGCCCCGTGAACTCGGGGAAGTTGTTCGTCGCGTGCAGCCGGTCGGCGGCCTGCCGCCAGTCCTCCCGGGAGACGAGGTCGTTCCACTCGGGGATGAGATTCCCCAGCGGACAGGCCTCGTGGCAGAACGGGATCCCGCAGTCCATGCAACGGTCCGCCTGCTTGCTGATGAGGGGCAGCAGCGCCCCGGGGACGTACACCTCGTCCCAGTCCCGAACCCGCTCCTCGACCGGCCTGCGAGGCCAGTCCCGCCGAGGCGTGCTCATGAATCCCTTGGGATCGGCCATGGCCGTCTTCCTTGCTCGCGCTGGTGACGCCGACGCGTCCGACGCGGCCGTGCGTCATCGGGCGGCACGCTTGCGGAACTTCTTTCGGCCACGATACGACTCATGGGCCACGTGCGCAGAGTGCGGTGCGGGTGCCCGGCGCGGGCCGCGCCCTCAGGTGAGGGCCAGGACGTACGTCACCGCCGCGGCGCCCGAGGCGATCGCCCGGACGTGGTTCCACGTCGTCCACTCGCGCACGTACGTCGGCCAGTACGCCGCCGCCTCCGGGGTGCCGGGGTCCAGCTTGAGCAGGGCGTCGTTGCGGGGCACGTTCGCCACCATCGTCAGCCCGAACGAGCCGAACAGATACAGCGCGCTGCCCACCAGCAGCTCCACGGTCCCCTCGTCCGGCCACAGCACGAACGTCACCACCGCGATCACCGCGCACAGCACCGCGGAGCCGGCGAACACGGTCATGAACGGCGGCCGTACCGCGTTCACGTTGATCGAGTTCATCGCGGCGACGCCCTGTGCGGGGGGCAGTGCGGCGAGTCCCCGCATCACGAAGGTCGAGAACGCGCAGAACACCCCGGCCACCAGGCCGGTCCCGAGCACCCCCAGCACCACCAGCCAGTAGTAAGGCCCATCGATCATCACCACACCAACTCCCACCGCCGACCAATCCCACCCCCACCACCCAATCCCACCCCCACTCCTCTCTCCATGGCCTATCCGCGCACTTCCATATGCAACCGTCCAGGGGGGCTGACGGCGGCGGGCTGGACGCAGTCCGGCCCTGGCCCTGGCCCGGGTCCTGGCCCTGGCCCGGGTCCTGGCCCTGGCCCGGGTCCTGGCCCCGGCCTGTGGCGGTGCCCCGACCGGCCTCAGCCCGCTGCCTCCTCCCGCGTCCTTGCCCCCGCACCCCGCCACCCCCTCAGCACCGCCTCCACATCCCCCGCGATCCGCTGCCGAGCCTCGTGCCGGGCCACCCCGCTCATCAACAACGCGTCGTACGGCGTGTCCACATGCCGTACAGAGGCCACCACCGCCGACACCACGGCCCCCTCCGACAACGCCCGCCCCGCCGCACTCCGCCCCACCCGCCCACTGCCCCGCACCGACGCATGCGAGGCGATGGCCGCAGCCCGCTCGTCCGGGCACCCCGGGAACAGCCGTCGGATCTCCGCAGCGAACGCCTCCGCGAACCGCACGTCCTCCGCCGCCCGCCGCCGAGCGTCCCGTACCCGACGCCGGCGCCGTGCCTCCGCGTCCGCCAGGCACCGCTCCTCGGCCCGCGCCAGCCCCGCCTCCTCGACGAGCACCCCCTGCCGCTCGTACCGCCCCTTGCGCCGGTTGAAGCGGACGACCACCGCCGACAGCGTGCTCTCCTCCCGCGACCGACGCGTGAGCGCCGTGTCCCCGCGCGGCAGGAAGACCAGATGACCGAGGTCGGCGCAGTCGAGACACCGAGGTGCCCCGCCCTCCACCACGAGCATCGTCAACGGCCCGCCCCGGCACTCCCCGCAGTGCCGTCTCCGCAACGGCTGGACGACAAGAGGACCACCCTGGGCCGGGGGAGTAGCGAGGCCTGCCATGAGGAGTTCATTCCCCACCCGCCCTCACCGACCACCCCACCCCCCGGATCGTCGCCTGACGCATCATGGCCATGTGCGACTCGAAGCGATCACCTGGGAACGGCTCGGCGACCACCTGGCCGACCGGCTCCTCGACCTGAAGCCGGCCGACGGCAGCCCCTGGCCCCGCGTCGCCCTCGACGGCGCCCCCGCGGCCCGGCCGGGCGAGCTCGCCGAACGGGTCGGTGAGGCGCTGCGCATACGCGGTCGCCCCTCGCTCGTCGTCGGTGCGGAGGGCTTCCTGCGCCCCGCCTCGCTCCGCCTGGAGTACGGCCACCACGACCTGGAGGCCTACTACAACGGCTGGTTCGACACCGCCGCCCTCTGGCGCGAGGTCTTCGGCCCCCTCGAACCCAGGGGAGACGGCCGCGTCCTGCCCGACCTGTGGGACCCGGTCACCGACCGCGCCACCCGCAGCCCCTACGTCCAACTACCGCCCGGCGGCGTCCTGTTGCTCCACGGCCCCCTCCTGCTGCGCCACTGGTTCCCCTTCGACCTGTCCGTCCACCTCCTCCTCTCCGAGGGCGCCCTCCGCCGCCGTACCCCCGAGGCCGACCACTGGACCCTCCCCGCCTACGAGCGCTACGCCGAGGAGACCGACCCGGCCGGCACCGCCGACGTCCTCGTCCGGGCCGACGATCCCCGCCACCCCGCGTGGAGCGGCTGACTCGGTCAGCCAAACCACTTTTATATGCGCGTGCATTTAATTACCCTGGTCCCATGACGACCTCCTCCACCGCTCCCGTCACCTTCGGCGACTCCGTCCGCGCCCTGCTCGACGGCAAGAACTTCGCCAGCGTCGCCACCCTCGGCTCGGACGGCGCGCCGCAGAACTCCGTCGTCTGGATCCGGCGTGAGGGCGACACCGTGCTCTTCTCCTCCACCGACGGACGCCAGAAGGTGCGCAACCTCCGCCGTGACCCCCGGATCAGCCTCTCGGTCTTCGACCTCGCCAACCCCTACACCTCGGTCGAGATCCGCGGCACCGCCGAGATCCTCCCGGACGAGGAGAAGCGGCTCCCGCGCGAGCTCTCGCACAAGTACCTCGGCATCGACCCGCCCGCCGAGAAGGACGACGAAGTCCGCGTGATCATCCGTGTGGTGCCACGGAAGATCGTGAGCTTCTCGGCCTGAGCGCCGCCCGCCCCGGCCGCCGCGTCGCTCGCCCCCGGGCCGCTGCGCCGCCCGCCCCCGGGCTGCCGCGGCGCCCGGTTCCGGGTGCGCGCCCCCCGGTGGCGCCGCGAGAATGTAGGGCGCCGGGACTTGCGGTGCCGTCCGCGCCGCGCCGGCCGCCGGCACCGGGAGGTACTCGATGACCACCGCCGGAGACATCATGCACCGGGGTGCCCAGTGGATCCCCGCCCACGAGACCCTCGACCGCGCCGCCCAGCTCATGCGTGAACTCGGTGTCGGAGCCCTGCCCATCAGCGACGAGAACGAACGGCTGTGCGGCATCCTCACCGACCGCGACATCGTCATCGGCTGTGTGGCCATGGGCCACGACCCGGCCCGGATCACCGCGGGCGAGATGGCCCAGGGCACCCCGCGCTGGATCGACGCGAGCGCCGACGTCGACGACGTCCTCCACGAGATGAGCGAGCACCAGATCCGCAGGCTTCCCGTCATCCAGGACAAGCGCCTGGTCGGCATGATCAGCGAGGCCGACCTGGCCCGGCACCTGACGGACGAACAGATCGCCGGCTGGGCCGAGAGCGTCTACGCCCGCTCCGCCACCACCCACTGACCCGCGGCGCGGACGGACCCTCTCACAGCCAGCCGTTGCGCCGGAAGCCGCGGTAGAGCACGGCGCAGGCGACGGCTATCACGCCCATGACCAACGGATAGCCGAACGTCCAGTGCAGCTCCGGCATGTGGTCGAAGTTCATCCCGTACACCCCGCAGACCATCGTCGGGACGGCGATCACGGCGGCCCAGGCGGTGATCTTCCGCATGTCCTCGTTCTGGGCGACCGTCACCTGCGCGAGGTGCGCCTGAAGGATCGAGTTGAGCAGTTCGTCGAAGGCGGCGATCTGCTCCTTGGCGCGCAGCAGATGGTCGGAGACATCGCGGAAGTACGCCTGTATCTCCGGGGCGATGACCTGGATCGGCCGCGTGGACAGCTCCTCGATCGGACGGCTGAGCGGGACCACCGCCCGCTTCAGCTCCAGGAGTTCACGCTTGAGCTGGTAGATGTGGCCCGCGTCGACCCGGGCGCCGCTCTCCGAGAACACCGCCGTCTCCACCAGGTCGATGTCCGACTGCACGGAGTCGGTGACGCTCAGATAGTCGTCGACCACATGGTCCGCGATCGCGTGCAGCACCGCGGCCGGTCCCTTTGCGAGCTGCCCGGGGTCGGCCTCCAGCTCCTCGCGCAGCGGGCCCAGCGATCCATGGCTGCCGTGCCGCACCGTGATCACGAAGTCCTCGCCGACGAACACCATGATCTCGCCGGTGTTGACCACCTCGCTCGTCGCCGTGAGCTCTTCGTGCTCCACATAACAGACCGTCTTGAACACCGCGAACAGCGTCTCGCCGTAGCGCTCCACCTTCGGGCGCTGATGGGCCTCGACCGCGTCCTCGACGGCCAGCGGGTGCAGGTCGAAGAGGTCGGCGACGCCCTCGAACTCGTGGTCCGACGGCTCGTGCAGACCGAGCCAGACGAAACCGTCACGGCTCTTGCGCACCCGCTCCACGGTGTCCACCAGATCACCCTCGACCGGGATCCGCGCTCCGTCCTTGTACGTCACGCAGTTGACGACCGAGGTGCCCAGCGGGGAGCGGGCGTGATGGCTCAGGTCGACGCGCGGGCGCCGCCGGGCCAGCCCGGCCACCTTGCGCAGACCGCCGACCCTGCCGAGGCTCGTGACCTTGCGCAGATTCCCTGCCATGGACATCCGGATCTCCTTGCGTGGATCTCCCCGTTCGACGCGTTGCTGCGTCCTGGCGAGCCAGTGTGCCAGTCCGACGTAAGCGCCGGGTGAGCCTGTGGACAGGGACCATTCCGGTTGGTTCCCGCCTGTGGACAACCTCCCCGTACCCGGTCGAGACGTCGCCCATCTCGTCGTAGCGACCGCGTCGTCCGTTCCGGACAAGCCGGGCAACTGGGATCATCGCCGCATGACACGAACCGACGGGTATCTCCTCGACAACCGGCAGGCGGAGGCGGCGGAGCGCTTCGACGCCTTCGCGACCCTCTTCGACCCCACGACCTTCCGGCACCTCGAAGGATTCGGCATCGGATCCGGCTGGCGCTGCTGGGAGGTCGGCGCCGGCGGCACCTCGGTGGTGTCCTGGCTGGCGAAGAAGGTCGGCCCGACCGGAAAGGTCGTCGCGACGGACATCGACACCACCAGGCTCACCGCCGCGGCCCGCCCACCGGTGGACGTGCGCGTCCACGACGTGGGCGCCGAGGAACCTCCGGGGGAGGGCTTCGACCTGGTCCACGCCCGGCTCGTCCTCGTCCATGTGCCGGACCGCGAACGGGCGTTGCGTTCGATGATCAAGGCGCTGCGCCCCGGCGGACGACTCCTCCTCGAGGACGCCGACCCCGCCCTTCAGCCGCTGACCTGCCCCGACGAGTACGGCCCCGAGCAGCGGTTGGCGAACCGGCTGCGGCAGGGCTTCCGCTCACTGCTCGCCGACCGCGGCGCGGACCTCTCCTACGGCCGCACCCTCCCGCGTCTGCTCCGCGAGGCCGGACTGCGTCAGGTGGCCGCCGACGCGTACTTCCCGCTCGCCTCACCGGCCTGCGCCGCCCTGGAGTCTGCCACGATCCGCCAGATCCGCGACCAACTCGTCACGGCGGGCCTCGCCACGGACGAGGACATCGACCAGCACCTCGCGAACGTTGCCACGGGCACGATGGATCTGGCCACGGCCCCGTTGATCTCGGCGTGGGGGCGCAAGGCGTAGCCGTGAGGGTGCCGGCGGGTCGGCTCTGTGGACCTCGGGTGCTGGTCACTGAACCATCGGCCGGCCCCGGCCCCGGCCCCGGCCCCGACCCCGCCGCCACGGGTCGCCCCGGTGGCCGGTGGCGGCCGGTCTCAGTCCGCCCCCGGCGGTCTCCCGCCCACCCGTTCCACCGCCAGTGCCCCCGCCCGGCACCCCTGTCTCGCCGCCTCCTCGGGCCCGGCGCCCGCGAGCAGGGCCGCGAGGAACGTGCCGGTGAATGCGTCGCCCGCCCCGGTGGTGTCCCGCGGTGTCGCCGCTACGGCGGGCACGTGGGCGTACACCGAACCGGATCGGGCGATCAGCGCGCCCTCGGCCCCCTGCTTGGTGACCACCAGCGGCACGTGGCGGCTCAGCTTGGCCGCCGCGTCCGCCGCGTCGGGCAATCCGGTGAGCAGACACGCCTCGTCCCGGCTCGGCAGCAGGACGTCCACCCCCTCGACCAGGGAGAGGAAGCGGTCCACCCCCAACTCCCTGAGGAAGCCCGCCGACGCCGGATCCAGGCTCACCGGCACACCACGCGCGCGTGCCGACTCCAGGGCCACCGCCACCAGCGCGCGGCTCGACTCAGCGAACAGCAGATAGCCCGACAGATGCAGCCGCGCGACACCGTCGAGCAGGTCGTCCGACCAGTCGGCCGGCTCCAACCGCAGCGACGCCCCGCTGTCGGTCAGGAGGGTTCGCTCGGCGCCCTCACCCGCGTCCACCAGGCAGATCACCGTCCCCGTCGGCGCCTCCGGGTCGACGACGAGCCGCGGGCGTACCCCGCACGCGGCCAACTCCCGCTCGTGCCACGCGACCGCGTCCGCGCCCACCCGCCCGAGCAGCCGTACCTCCGCACCGCCCCCGTAAGCGGCCCAGCAGGCCACATTGGCCCCCGCCCCGCCCGGCACCGTACGGATCGCGGCGGCCGTGTCCGTGCCGACGGCGAGCGGCCCCCGGTGCCGGGCGACGACGTCGGTGATGACGTCACCGACGACCAGCAGGGCGCCACCCCGGTCGGCCGAGGCCGTACCCGGCCCGTCCGTCGTCACGCCCCGGCCCAGGCGGCCGCGATCCGCCCCGCCAGCCGTACGTTGCCGCGTACCGCCGCCAGGTTGGCGCTCAGGGAGGCACCGTCGGTGTGGCGTACCAGGTAGTCCAGCAGGAACGGGGTGACCCCCTGCCCGGTGACCCCCGCCTCCTCGCACGCGTGCAGCGCCTCCGCGAGCACACGCGCGTGCAGACCGGGATCCAGCTGCTGCGCCTCGGGCACCGGGTTGGCGACGATCAGCGAGGACTCGGGCCCGTCGAGCGCGTCCTGGGCGCGCATCACGTCCGCCACCTGGTCGGGCGTGTGCAGCGTCCACTCCACCGGGTGGCCCGAGTCGGAGAGGTAGAAGCCCGGGAAGCGGTCCGTGTCGTAGCCGGCCACCGCGACTCCCAGGGTCTCCAGCCGTTGCAGGGTCGCGGGCACGTCCAGGATCGACTTCACTCCCGCGCACACCACGGTGATCCGCGTGCGCGCCAGCAGGCCGAGGTCGGCCGACTCGTCCTGAGTGACGGTCCACTGCCGGTGCACCCCGCCGAGCCCGCCCGTCGCGAACACCCGTACCCCGGCGAGCGCCGCCAGCTGTGCCGTCGCGGACACCGTGGTCGCCCCGCTCGCCCCGGTGGCCAGCGCGAGCGGCAGATCGCGGTGGCCCAGCTTGCGGATCCCGTCCTCGTTCGCGACGCGCTCCAACTGCTCCTTGTCCAGGCCGACATGGGGCCGCCCGTCCAGCACGGCGATCGTCGCCGGTACGGCCCCCGCCTGCCGTACGACGTTCTCCAGCTCCAGCGCCACCTGGAGATTGCGGGGACGCGGCAGTCCGTGCGCGATGATCGTGGACTCCAGGGCCACCACGGGTCGACGCGCGTCGATCGCCTCGCGCACCTCTTCGGACAACACCAGCACCACGGCCTGCCTCCTGTCGGTCGGTCTTCCCTCATCTCTGGCGAGCGGCACGTCCGGTCAAACCCTTGCGGGTCGTGGCGGACGACACCAGCCTGGGGTGCATGACGGACAACTCGACACGTCTCGACCATGTCGTCCTCTGGGTGCGCGACCCGTTGGCGTCGGCCGACTTCTACGAGAAGACGCTGGGCATGGAACCCGTGAGGATCACCGACTACGCCGCGGGGGAGGCACCCTTTCCCTCCGTACGGCTCAACGACGAGACCGTCTTCGACCTCATGCCGCTCGCCGTGGCGGAGCGCATGAACATGGTCCCCGGGGCCGCGGAGAGCGCGGGTCACCCGGTCAATCATGTGTGTCTGTCCCTGCCCGCCGACGATTTCCAGACACTGCGCGCCCGACTGGAGGAGCGGTCGGTGCCCGTCTCGGAGTTCTCCCACGACTCCTTCGGCGCCCGCGGACTGGCCAGGCGCAGCTTCTACTTCCGCGACCCGGACGGCAACGTCTTCGAAGCGCGCCACTACGACTGAACGTGCCCTCAGGGCTGACGCGAGAGGGGGCCAGGGCACTCCGCGAAGGGACCCCGGAGGTGCGTCAGAACAGTGGCTCCGGCAGCACGCCCTCCAGCGCGAGCAGCTTCCGCTTGGTCTCCAGGCCGCCGCCGAACCCGCCGATGCCGCCGTCGCTCTCGACGACACGGTGGCAGGGGACGACGACCGGCAGCGGATTGGAGCCCATGGCGACGCCGACGGCCTGGGCGGCACCGGGCTGACCGACCCGCCCGGCCAGATCGCCGTACCCGACGACGTGGCCGTAGGCGACACCGGACGCCAGCTCGCGCAGCACCTGACGGTTGAAGCCCGAGATCAGCGACCAGTCCAGGGGCAGCTCGAAGCTCTGGCGGTCGCCCGCGAAGTACGCCTCGACCTGGTGTATCGCCTCGGCCAGCAGCGGGGAGCCGGGCGCCTCGACGGGCTCGGTGCCCAGCCGGGACGCGAGCCGCTCCAACGCCTTGTCGCGCACCGCGTCGGTGGCGTGGAAGACCACGTTGACCAGACCCTCGGGGGTCGCGGCCAGCAGCAGCGGGCCGATGTCCGTGCCGACGACGGCCCACACGACCTGCTGCTCGTCCTGCCCATGGCTGTTCATGCGCCTCACCGTACGGGCCACCACTGACAATCCCCGCGACCTGCGGAAACGGCCTCCTAGCCGACCAGGGCGCCCCGTACCACGTCGGGTTTGTTGGTGATGATGCCGTCGACGCCGTACCGGGCCACCCGCCGGGCCGCGTCCGCGGTGTTCACGGTCCAGGCAGAGACCTCCAGCGGCTTGCCGTGCGGGCCCGTGAAGGCGTGGACGGCGGAGACGTACGCCGTGGAGAGGGAGGTGTACGACGAGTTGATCTGGTCCGCGAAGTCCGCGTACGCGGGCAGGTCCGCGACGCCCGGTGTCCCGAGGTAGCCGGTCTTCACACCGGGCTTGAGATCGTGGACGGCCCGCAGGCTGGCCGCGCTGAAGCTCTGCACGACGAGCCGGTTCCGGTGCCGCGGGTCGAACCAGCCCTCATTGCTCAGGAGCTTGAGGGTCTGCCGTTCGATGCCCGGGTACAGCTCCGGGTTCTTGAGTTCGAGGAGCAGCTTCTGACGGTGAAGATCGACTCGGTGCAGATACTGCTCCAGCGTCGGCACGCGCGCGCCCGCGTAGGAGGCGCCGAACCAGCTGCCCGCGTCCAGGCGGCGGATCTCGGCGGCGGTGAAGTCCTTCACCTTCCAGGGGGCCCGGCCCGGGAAGACCTCCTCGACGTCCGTGGTGCGCCGCAGGCTGTCGTCGTGCAGGACGACGAGTGCGCCGTCCCTGGTGCGCTGGACGTCGTTCTCGACCCAGACGGCGCCGAGCGCGGCGGCCTTGTCGACGGCGGCCAGGGTGTTCTCGGGGGCGCGGGCGGAGGCGCCCCGGTGGGCGATGATCACGGGCGGGCTGCCGTCCTCGACGGCGCGGACGTCGGTTGCGGGAAGCAGGAGGGCGGCGGTCCCCAGGAGCGCGGTGCTCAGGGCGGTCGCTGCGCGCGCGTGCATGCGTACTCCTCGCGTCGAGCAATCACGTACAGCACCACTGTGACAGCACCGGGTCACCGGCAGCGGGGTACAGAATGGACACATCCTGAACGGGCCCGTCCCAAGTCCGCTCACTGGTGCCGCACAACTGGGGCAAGGGCGTGTTTCTTTGCCGGAAAATCGTTCGACCATTCCGGTGGGGGTCATACTCTCTGCCTCGACCCCGACCGCCCGGGCGGTACTGGGAAGGGGCGTATTTCAGAGAATTCCAGGAAGTAAAAGGGCGGAAGGGTAGCCGCGCATGCAAGGCACGGTCGACGGATTCAGCTACGGACTCGTCACACCGCTGGTGGCTTACCTCATGGCCTGCCTCGGCGGGGCCCTCGGCCTGCGTTGCACCACCAGATCCATGCTGGTCAGCCGCTCCTGGCGCCCTGGCTGGCTGGCTCTCGGCTCGACGGCGATCGCCTCCGGCATCTGGACCATGCACTTCGTGGCGATGATGGGGTTCAAGGTCGAGGAGGCGCCGATCCACTACGACAGGGGCATCACCTTCGCCAGCCTCGGCGTGGCCATCGTCATGGTGGGCATCGGCGTCTTCATCGTCGGCTACCGGGGTGCGCGGGGGACGGCCCTGATGACCGGCGGCGCCGTCACCGGTCTCGGCATCGCCTCCATGCACTACCTGGGCATGGCGGGCATGCGCCTGAACGGACAGCTGGAGTACAACACCGTGACCGTGGGCGTCTCCGTGGTCATAGCCGTCGTCGCCGCCACCGCCGCCCTGTGGGCCGCCGGGCAGGTCAGGGGCTTCCTGTGGAGCGTGGGCGCGAGCCTCGTCATGGGCCTCGCCGTCACGGGCATGCATTACACCGGCATGGCCGCCCTCAGTGTCCATCTGCACAGCACGGGCGCCCCCGCCTCGGGTGACTCGCCCGCCTCCCTGCTGGCGCCCATGATGATCGGTCCGCTCGCCTTCCTGCTGCTCGCGGGTGTCGTCGTGATGTTCGATCCGCTGATGGTCATGGGCAAGCCCGTGTGGTCCCCGGCCGAGAACAAGCCCGGCGTCCCGGCCCGCGAGCTGGTCCACCCCCCGGCCGCCCGCCGCTCCTCGCTCCGCCCCCGCCGAGACGTGCCCCTCCGGGAATCCCGCACTCCGCAGAACCGCTGACCCCAAGCTCCGACCGGCGAGGACGGCTGCCCATCGCGCTGACTCCCGGGATCCGGGCTCAGCCGCTCCAGCCGCCCCGCGGACCCTTGGCCCGACCGCTCCAGCCGCCCCGCGGAACCTGTGCCCGCCCGCCGCTCCAGCAGCCGCGCAGAACCTGTGCCCGCCCGCCGCTCCAGCCGCCGTACGGGATCCGGGCCCGACCGCTCCAGCCTTCACCGGAAGCGCTGACCGCCGGCAGCTGCAAGCCGCCCGGAGCGCGGACCCACCGCTCCAGCCGCCACCCCGGACCGCCGCCCCCGCTTCCCCGCCGCGCAAAACCCCTGATCGGGACGCGTTGTCAGTGGGGAGTCGTACGGTTGACTCCATGCGGCCCGTTTCCCACATCGAACGTACGGTGGCGCCTTTCGAGGTCGTCAGCTCCTACCAGCCCAGCGGCGACCAGCCGGCAGCCATCGCCGAGCTGGCCAAGCGCATCGAGGCGGGTGAGAAGGACGTCGTCCTGCTCGGCGCGACCGGCACCGGAAAGTCCGCCACCACGGCGTGGATGATCGAGAAGCTCCAGCGCCCCACCCTCGTGATGGCCCCGAACAAGACCCTGGCCGCCCAGCTGGCGAACGAGTTCCGCGAGCTGCTGCCGAACAACGCGGTCGAGTACTTCGTCTCGTACTACGACTACTACCAGCCTGAGGCCTACGTCCCGCAGTCGGACACCTACATCGAGAAGGACTCCTCGATCAACGAGGAGGTCGAGCGGCTTCGCCACTCCGCGACCAACTCGCTGCTCACCCGCCGTGACGTCGTCGTGGTCGCCTCCGTCTCCTGCATCTACGGCCTGGGTACACCCCAGGAGTACGTGGACCGCATGGTCCCCCTCCGGGTCGGCGACGAAATCGACCGCGACCAGCTGCTGCGCCGCTTCGTCGACATCCAGTACACGCGCAACGACCTCGCCTTCACCCGCGGCACCTTCCGCGTGCGCGGCGACACCATCGAGATCTTCCCGGTCTACGAGGAGCTCGCCGTCCGCATCGAGATGTTCGGCGACGAGATCGAGGCGCTGTCCACCCTCCATCCGCTCACCGGCGAGATCATCAGCGACGACGAGCAGCTGTACGTCTTCCCGGCCTCCCACTACGTCGCGGGCCCCGAGCGCATGGAGCGGGCCGTCAACGACATCGAGAAGGAGCTGGGGGAGCGGCTCGCCGAGCTGGAGAAGCAGGGCAAGCTCCTGGAGGCCCAGCGCCTGCGCATGCGCACCACCTACGACCTGGAGATGCTCCGCCAGATCGGCTCCTGCTCCGGTGTCGAGAACTACTCGATGCACTTCGACGGCCGCCTGCCCGGCTCCCCGCCGAACACCCTCCTGGACTACTTCCCGGACGACTTCCTCCTCGTCATCGACGAGTCGCATGTGACCGTGCCCCAGATCGGCGCGATGTACGAGGGCGACGCCTCCCGCAAGCGCACCCTCGTCGACCACGGCTTCCGGCTCCCCTCGGCCCTGGACAACCGCCCGCTGAAGTGGGAGGAGTTCACGGAGCGCATCGGCCAGACGGTCTACCTGTCGGCGACGCCCGGCAAGTACGAGCTCTCGCGCGGGGACGGCGTCGTCGAGCAGATCATCCGCCCCACCGGCCTGGTCGACCCCGAGGTCGTCGTCAAGCCCACCGAGGGCCAGATCGACGACCTGGTGCACGAGATCCGCACCCGCACCGAGAAGGACGAGCGGGTCCTGGTCACCACGCTCACGAAGAAGATGGCCGAGGACCTCACCGACTACTTCCTGGAGCTCGGCATCCAGGTCCGCTATCTGCACAGCGACGTCGACACCCTGCGCCGCGTGGAGCTGCTGCGCGAGCTGCGCGCCGGCGAGTTCGACGTCCTGGTCGGCATCAACCTCCTCAGGGAGGGCCTCGACCTGCCCGAGGTCTCCCTGGTCGCGATCCTCGACGCCGACAAGGAGGGCTTCCTGCGCTCCGGCACCTCACTGATCCAGACCATCGGCCGCGCCGCGCGCAATGTCTCCGGCCAGGTCCACATGTACGCCGACAAGATCACCCCGGCGATGGAGAAGGCCATCGAGGAGACCAACCGGCGCCGGGAGAAGCAGGTCGCGTACAACAAGGAGCGGGGCATCGACCCCCAGCCGCTGCGCAAGAAGATCAACGACATCGTGGCGCAGATCGCCCGCGAGGACGTGGACACCGAGCAGCTGCTGGGCTCCGGCTACCGCAAGGGCAAGGACGGCAAGGGCGCCAAGGCCCCGGTGCCGGCCCTCGGCGGCAAGGCGGCGGGCACCAAGGCGGCCAAGGGCAAGGCCGCCAAGGAGACCGTCCCGACCGACCGTCCCGCGGCCGAACTCACCGAGCAGATCGAGGAGATGACGGCACGCATGCGTGCGGCCGCCGCCGACCTCCAGTTCGAGATCGCGGCCCGGCTGCGTGACGAGGTGTCCGAGATGAAGAAGGAGCTCCGGCAGATGAAGGAGGCGGGCCTGGCCTGACCTCATCGCGCTGTGTTGCAAGACCGACACAAAGTGCGCTCCGGGGTGCGTCACCGTCAGGGCCCCTGCGTAGGGTTCTGGACAACCGCGGACGCCGCGGCAACAGGGGACAGCGAGAGGGGTTCGGCGCGTGACCGTCAACATGACCAAGGGTCAGGCCATCAGCCTGCAGAAGAACGACGGAGGCAGCCTGACCGCGGTGCGCATGGGCCTCGGCTGGCAGGCGGCTCCCCGCCGCGGCCTGTTCGGCTCGCGCACGCGAGAGGTCGACCTCGACGCCTCCGCCGTCCTGTTCGCGGACAAGCAGCCCGTCGACGTCGTCTTCTTCCGCCACCTGGTGAGCGACGACGGCTCGGTCAAGCACACCGGTGACAACCTCGTCGGCGGCGTCGGCCAGGGCGGGGACGACGAGGCGATCCTCGTCGACCTGGCCCGCGTCCCGGTCCACATCGACCAGATCGTCTTCACCGTGAACTCCTTCACGGGCCAGACCTTCCAGGAGGTGCAGAACGCCTTCTGCCGACTGGTGGACGAGACCAACGGCCAGGAACTGGCCCGCTACACCCTCGCCGGCGGCGGCTCCTACACCGCCCAGATCATGGCGAAGGTGCACCGGAACGGTCCGGGCTGGACGATGACGGCCCTCGGCACTCCCGCCAACGGCCGGACCTTCCAGGACCTGATGCCGGCGATCCTGCCGCACCTGTAACCGGCCCGCCGAGCGGCAGCCGACCGACAACACGACACAGGGGGAGAAGGCGATGACGGCCGAGCTGGTGCGGGGGCAGAACCACCCGCTCTCCCAGGCCCGTCTCGAGATCCGGATCGCGGCCGGTACGCCGGTCGTGGCCGGTGCCACGCTCGGCGACGAGCACGGCACGGTGCACGGCGCCGAGTGGGTCGTCCATCCCGGCGCACCCACCCTGCCGGGTCTGGAGGTCTCCCGGCAGGCCGCCGCCGACCACCGTCTCGCGGTCGACCTGGGTGCGGTGCCGGAGACCGTCCACCGGGTGCATGTGCTGCTCGCCCTGCCCACGGCGGGCGGCCCCGTGAACTTCGGTGCCGTCGCCGCCCCGTTCGTCGCGGTCACCGGCCTCGACGGCACCGAGCTCGCCAGCTACACCATCATCGGTCTGGACGCCGAGTCGGCGGTCGTCGCGCTGGAGCTCTACCGCCGCCAGGGCGCCTGGAAGGTGCGCGCAGTGGGCCAGGGCTACGCGGGCGGCCTCGCCGAACTCCTCGGCGACCAGGGCCTTCCTCAGGCCCACCGGATCGCGAGCGGCATCCACGAGGCGGTGGCCCAGAGCCTGGCCCGCGCGGTGCCGATGCCGCCGCCGCTCACGGCCGACTCCGACCGCCCCCGCCAGACGGCCACTCCCACCCCGGGCCCGGAACAGGGCTCCTCCGCGGCCCAGGGCGCCCCCGGTGCCGTACCGCCGCAGCCGCCGCTGTCGCCGTACGGCGCACAGGGCACTCCAGCGGTCGGGGCGCCCCAGTCCGGATACGCCCAGGGTCCCCAGGACGCCTCCGTGCAGCCACCCACGGTCGGCGGTCCCATCGACTACAGCCACCCCCGCCGGCAGAGCGCCGCCCCGCCGCCCGCGCCCACCGCGCCTCCCGCCGAACCCGGGCAGCCGGCGCGGCCCGTCGCCGGGGACGCGACCGGGTGGTCCATGGACGAGCGGCTCTACAACCAGGTGTGGGGCATGTTCGAGGACCTGGCCCGCTCCACGGCCGCGTACCGCAGCGCCGTCGACTTCGCCGAGTCGCGGATGGAGAAGGAGCTCGACGCGGCCCTCGCCGACCCGCGCAGCCGGATCGGCGGACAGGGCGACGCCGCGCGGGAGGCGGCCCATGCCAAGCACGCCCAGCTCGTCGAACAGGCCCGTGCGGTCTACGACCGGGATCTCGCCCAGCTCACGGCCGAGTCCGAGGTGGTCGAGCCCGCCCTGCCGCCCGCGTACGCCCGCTGGGACAACCCGGTCTGGCACGGCTACCGGGTGCCCTTCGAGGTCCCCATGGCCGTGCGCCTGGGCGATCTGCATCTGCCCGAGTGCGCCGAGCTGCGCATCCCGATGCTGGTCAGGCTGCCGCTGGAGCGCGGCCTGTGGATCGACAGCGGAGCCGCCGGATCCCTCGACGGCTCGTTCCTCGACGCCCACGAACTGCACCGCCTCGCCATGGACACGGCCGTGGCGCTCGCGGCCCGGCTGATCGCCGTGCATCCCGCCGGTGACTTCACCCTGCACGTCATCGACCCGGCGGGCTCGGGGGCCCAGGCGCTCGCGCCGCTGGCGCGGGCCGGTGTGCTCGCCGCCCCGCCCGCTGTCGGAGCCGCGGGTGTCGCCGACACCCTCGCGCGGCTCACCCAGCGCGTCGACCTGGTGCAGATGGCGATCCGCGGCGGCGCGGCCGACTCCCTCCCGCCCGGGGTGGACGCCTCCGAACAGCTCCTGATCGTCAACGACTTCCCGCACGGCTTCGACGACCGGGCGGTCACCCAGCTGCGCTATCTCGCGGACGAGGGCCCGTCCGTCGGCGTCCACCTGATGATGGTCGCGGACCGTGACGAGGCTTCCGCCTACGGCCCCCTCCTCGACCCCCTGTGGCGCTCGTTGATGCGCCTGACCCCGGTGCCCGACGACCATCTCGCCGACCCCTGGGTCGGGCACGCCTGGACCTATGAGCCTGCCCTCGTCCCGCCCGGCAGCCAGGTGCTCCAGCAGGTCCTGACGCAGGTCGCAGCGGCTCGCACCAAGTACTCGTAAAGGCACTCCCACCTGCTTATTTGACTTTTATTTTGCCAATCGCTTTACCTTTCCTTGGTGATTGGGTACCGTTGAGGGCACGGAGGGGAGTACTCCCTGTCGACTGCGGCGTACCCGTCAATACGGATCAGGCCTGATCCCGGGGCGCCGGCCCACCGTGGGTGGAAGAGACCTCCGGCAGCGCGACGACGCTGGTTACTTGCCGTTACGTATTGCCGGAGGAACTGTGGATGTTTCCGTGACCCTGTGGGTCCTGACCGTGTTGGGCCTCGCCGCCCTGATCGCGGTCGACTTCTTCATCGGCCGCAAGCCGCACGACGTGTCCATCAAGGAAGCGGGCATCTGGACCGTCGTCTGGATCGCCCTGGCCGGACTCTTCGGCCTCGGGCTGCTGATCTTCGGCGGCGGACAGGCCGGCGGTGAGTTCTTCGCGGGCTTCATCACCGAGAAGTCCCTGAGCGTGGACAACCTCTTCGTCTTCGTCCTGATCATGGCGAAGTTCGCGGTGCCCTCGCAGTACCAGCAGCGGGTGCTCCTCGTCGGCGTCCTCATAGCGCTGGTGCTGCGGGCGATCTTCATCGCCGCCGGCGCCGCGATCCTCGCCAGCTTCGCCTGGGTGTTCTACATCTTCGGTGCCTTCCTCATCTGGACCGCCTGGAAGCTCATCCAGGAGGCCCGCGCCGACGAGGAGGACGAGGAGTTCGAGGAGAACAAGCTGCTCAAGGCCGCCGAGCGCAGGTTCGGTGTCGCCGACCGCTACCACGGCACCAAGCTGTGGATCGTGGAGAACGGCAAGCGGGTCATGACCCCGATGCTGGTCGTGATGCTCGCCATCGGCACCACCGACGTGCTCTTCGCGCTCGACTCCATCCCCGCGATCTTCGGCCTGACCCAGGACCCGTACATCGTCTTCACGGCCAACGCGTTCGCCCTGATGGGTCTGCGGCAGCTGTACTTCCTCATCGGCGGCCTGCTGAAGAAGCTGGTCCACCTCAGCTACGGCCTGTCGATCATCCTCGGTTTCATCGGCGTCAAGCTGGTGCTGCACGCCCTGCACGAGTCCGGGGTCCATGTCCCCGAGATCAGCATCCCGGTCTCGCTCGGCGTGATCTGCTCGGTCCTGATCGTGACCACGCTCACCAGTCTCCGTGCCTCCAGGAAGCAGGCGGCGGCCGAGGCGGCGCAGGCCGAGAGCGAAGGCGCTCCGAAGGACAGCATCGAGGCCTGACCACGGTCGACGTAGGAAGAACCACCACCAGGAGCGGCGCGCGGCGAATTGCCGGGCACCGCTCCTGGTGCTTGCTTGGTTCAAGAGCGCGTACCCCGGCCCGGGGGCGCCGTGGCCGGCTGGAGACACCCATGAAGTTCGTGCAGATCATCGGCTTCGAGACGGAGCGCCTGGACGAGATGCGGCAGCTGATGCAGGAGGCGGGTCAGCGCAACGAGGGCAGCACGGGCGGCCCGACCCACCGCATGCTCCTGAAGGACCGCGACAAGCCCAACCACTACCTGGCAGTGATCGAGTTCGAGTCGTACGACGAGGCCATGCGCAACAGTGACGCCCCCGAGACGGGCAAGCTGGCGGAGCAGTTGGGCGCACTGACCATCGGCGAGCGCGTCTACACCAACTGCGACGTTCTGGAATCGGGCGAACTCAAGTAGTGCAAGGCCGGTTCGGCTCTGGGACGATCGCTGCATGATCGCTCGGCTCAGGTCGCTCACCACGAGCTGGACGTCCGTCGTGCCGGTGCTCGCGGTCGTCCTGCTGGTGTTCACCTGGGGGCGCGATCTGCCCGGTGCGGTCGTGGTGCTCGTGACCGTGGTCCTCGCGGGAGCCGTGCTGGCGGCCGTGCACCACGCCGAGGTGGTGGCACACCGGGTCGGTGAACCGTTCGGCTCGCTCGTCCTCGCGGTCGCCGTCACCATCATCGAGGTCGCCCTCATCGTCACCCTGATGGCGGACGGCGGCGACAAGAGTTCCACCCTGGCCAGGGACACGGTGTTCGCGGCCGTGATGATCACCTGCAACGGCATCGTCGGCATCAGCCTCCTGGTGGCCTCGCTGCGCCACGGCACCGCCGTGTTCAACCCCGAGGGCACCGGCGCCGCCCTGGCCACGGTCGCCACCCTGGCCACCCTGAGCCTGGTGCTGCCGACCTTCACGACGAGCAAGCCGGGCCCGGAGTTCTCCACCACGCAGCTGACCTTCGCCGCGCTGTCCTCGCTGGTCCTGTACGGCCTGTTCGTGACGACCCAGACCGTACGGCACCGCGACTACTTCCTCCCGATCACCCGCCAGGGAGAGGTGATCACGGGCGACGACCACGCCGAGGTGCCCACCGCCCGCACCGCGCTGATCAGCCTGAGCCTGCTGGGCCTCGCCCTGATCGGGGTGGTCGGCCTCGCCAAGGGCGTCTCGCCGACCATCGAGTCCGGCGTGGCCAAGGCCGGCCTCCCGCATGCCGTCGTCGGTGTGATCATCGCCCTGCTGGTGCTGCTCCCCGAGACCATCGCGGCCCTTCGCTCCGCCCGCCGCGACCGTGTGCAGACCAGCCTCAACCTCGCCCTCGGCTCGGCCATGGCCAGCATCGGCCTGACCATCCCCGCGGTCGCCCTGGCGTCCGTGTGGCTCTCCGGCCCGCTCGTCCTCGGCCTCGGCGCCACCCACATGGTGCTGCTGGCCCTGACCGTGGTGGTGAGCTCGCTGACCGTGGTGCCGGGCCGGGCCACCCCGCTCCAGGGCGGCGTCCACCTGGTGCTGTTCGCGGCCTATCTGGAGCTGGCGATCAACCCGTGACGGGTTCGGCCCCTTCCGCGACCGCCAGGGGCTCCGGCCGTGTCTCCGGCAGCAGCGCGAAGCACCCGAGACTGAGCAGCGCGATCCCGGTCAGATACGCGCCCACGCCCCAGGGCACCCGCCCGCCGTGCTCCACCAGAGTCGTCGCCACGATCGGTGTGAGCGCGCCGCCGACGACCCCGCCGAGGTTGTAGCCGACCGCGGCACCCGTGCAGCGCACCCGGGGCTCGTACAGCTCCGGCAGATAGGCGGCGATCACCGCGAACATGGTGATGAACGCGATCATCGCGCCCAGGAACCCGAGGAACATCGGCAACGGCTCCCCGGTCGCGAGGAGCGCCACCAACGGGAACATCCACAGCGCGGCCGCCGCGCATCCGGCGAGGCACAACGGCCGCCGCCCGTACCGGTCCCCGAGCAGCGCGAACACCGGCGTGAGCGAGCCCTTCACCAGCACCGCGGCCATGATGCAGGTCAGCATGACCGTACGGCTCACCCCGAGCCGCTCGGTCGCGTACGCGAGGGACCAGGTCGTCACGGCGTAGAAGATCGCGTACCCGATGGCGAGCGCCCCGGCCGTCAGCAGGACGAGCCGCCAATGGCCGCGCGCCACCTCGACGAGCGGTACGCGCGCGTGGTCGTCGATCTCCAGGAAGCTGGGGCTCTCCGCGAGCGAGGAACGCAGCCACAGCCCCACCGCCGCCAGCACCCCGGCCGCCCAGAACGGCACCCGCCAGCCCCATGCGGCGAACTGCGCCTCGGTCAGGCCGGCCGACAGCGCCAGCACCACCCCGTTGGCGAGCAGGAAGCCCAGGGCGGGACCCACCTGCGGGAAGCTCGTCCACAGCCCGCGTCGCTCGGCGGGCGCGTGCTCCGCCGTCAGCAGCACGGCCCCGCCCCACTCCCCGCCGAGCCCCAGCCCCTGGAGAAAACGCAGCACCAGGAGCAGCACGGGTGCGGCGACACCGATCGTGTCGTACGTCGGGACACAGCCGACCGCGACCGTCGCTGCCCCGGTCAGCAGCAGCGAGGCCACGAGCACCGGCCGCCGCCCGTGCCGGTCCCCGATGTGCCCGAACAGCACCGACCCGAGCGGCCGCGCGACGAACCCCACGCCGAACGTCCCGAAGGCGGCCAGTGTCCCCACCACCGGCGAGAACGTCGGGAAGAACAGCGGCCCCAGGACCAGCGCGGCGGCCGTCCCGTAGACGAAGAAGTCGTAGAACTCGATGGCCGTCCCGGCGAGCGAGGCGGCCGCGAGGCGCGGCAGGGAGGGCGCCCTTACGGTGCGTACGTCGTGCATGCCGCGTCAACTACCCACCGTGATCAAGAGTTACGGGGGCGCGTGAGCGCGCGCGGGAGTGATCAGTACGTGACGGTGATGCGCCGGGCGGGACCGTCGACGCGGACGAGGCCGCCGTAGGGGATGACGAGTTGGGGATCGGTGTGGCCGTAGTCCACGTCGAAGACGATGGTGGTGTTGGGGGCATACACCCGCATGGCGTGCAGTACGGCCTCGCGCTGGTCGGCGGCGTAACGATCCGCCTCCTCAGGGCTGTTGGGGCATTCGAAGGACCAGGTCTTCGGGCGGCCCATCAGCAGGGCGGAGAAGCGTTGCAGCAGGCCGCGCTCGCCCATGTTGCGCAGCGTGCGGAAGACCTCGACGGCGCTCGGCATCTCCTCGGAGGTCTCCAGGAGCAGCACTCCGCCGTCGTACTCACTGAGATCGCGCGCGATCTCGCGGTCGGCCATCAGCAGCCAGCCCAGGATCTCCAGACAGCCGCCCCAGGCGCGGCCCTCCACCGCCCGGTCGGCGTTCACCCAGGTCCAGCCGTGGCCGGGGCGGGTTACGGGTTCCGCGTCGAAGGTGGCGGGATCGGCCCAGTCGCGGTTGACGTCGTTCCAGCGATCGGCGGCGGTGAGTTCGTAGGGGCCGGAGGTGAACAGGGCGGCCCGCAGGGAGTCGGCGGTCAGCGGCTCCATGGCCACCGGCCGGCCGAGCGCGGTCATCACGGTCGCGCCGTGATAGCCGACGATGCCCGTGGTGTACAGGTACGCGAGCAGGTTGGTGTTGTCGCTCATCCCGAAGAACGGCTTCGGGTTCGAGCGGATCAACTCCCGGTCCAGGAACGGCAGGACGGTGATCTGGTCGTCACCGCCGATGGACGCCATGACCGCCTTGACGTCCGGGTCGGCGAAGGCCGCGTGGATGTCGGCGGCGCGCTCCTGGGGCGTCGAGCCCATCCTGCGGGTGGTCGGATACTCGACCGGCTCCAGCCCGTACTCCTTGCGCAGCCGCTCCAGTCCGAGCTCGAAGGGGCGTGGGAAGAGCCCCGGCAGGCCGGCGCCGGGGGAGAGGACGGCGATGCGGTCGCCGGGTACGGGCTTGGAGGGGTACGAGAGCGCGGTCATGCCGGGAGGGTACGGGCGGCACCGCGCGCGGCGCACCGTGATAAACCGGGGACGAGCAGCCCATCCGCACCGGACCGGAGGAACCGTGCCCCGCACCCTGGCCAACGCCCCGATCATGATCCTCAACGGCCCCAACCTGAACCTGCTCGGCCAGCGGCAGCCGGAGATCTACGGCAAGGACACCCTGGCCGACGTCGAGGCCCTGTGCGCCAAGGCGGCGGCCGCGCACGGCGGCACGGTGGACTTCCGCCAGTCCAACCACGAGGGCGAACTGGTCGACTGGATCCACGAGGCACGGCTGAACCACTGCGGGATCGTCATCAACCCCGGCGCCTACTCGCACACCTCGGTCGCGATCCTGGACGCGCTCAACACCTGCGACGGGCTGCCGGTGCTGGAGGTGCACATCTCCAACATCCACCAGCGCGAGGCCTTCCGGCACCACTCCTACGTCTCGCTGCGCGCGGACGGGGTCATCGCGGGGTGCGGGGTGCAGGGGTACGTGTTCGGCGTGGAGCGGGTGGCGGCGCTGGCGGGGCCGACGCGGGCCGAGGCGTAGGACTTGTAAGGAGGACCTGTAATAGGCGCCCGCAATAGCAGGTGCCTATTACAGCCGCTTACAGCCGCCCCGCCTCCACGATCCGCCGCAGGAAGCGCTGCGTGCGCTCCTGCTGCGGGTCGCCGAAGATCTGTTCGGCCGTACCGCGCTCCAGGACGACCCCCGAGTCCAGAAAACAGACCTGGTCGGCGACCTCGCGCGCGAAGCCCATCTCGTGGGTGGCCAGCACCATGGTCATCCCGTCGCCCTTGAGGTCACGCACGACGTTCAGGACCTCGCCGACCAGCTCCGGGTCGAGCGCTGCGGTGATCTCGTCGAGGAGCAGCAGCCGGGGCCGTACGGCGAGGGCCCGCACGATCGCCACACGCTGCTGCTGACCGCCGCTGAGCCGGTCGGGGTACTCGTCCGCCTTCCCGCCCAGCCCGAGCCGCTCCAGAAGCTCCCGAGCGTGCTCCTCGGCCTCCGCGCGGGCCACGCCGTGCACCCGGCGCGGGGCGAGCGTGATGTTCTCCAGCACGGTCATGTGCGGGAAGAGGTTGTACGCCTGGAACACCACGCCGATACGGCGCCGTACCGCGTCCTGGTCCACCCGCGGATCGGTGATCTCCTCGTCGTCCAGCCAGATGGCGCCGTCGTCGATCTCCTCCAGGAGGTTGGCGCAGCGCAGCAGGGTCGACTTGCCGGAGCCGGAGGCGCCGATCAGCGCGGTCACCGTGTGCGGGGCGACCTCCAGGTCGACGTCCCGCAGCACGACCGAGCCGCCGAAGGTCTTGCGGACGGACTCCATCCGCAGCACCGGCGCGTCTGTGTCGCTCATGCGACTCCTCCCTGGGCCCGCCGGCGGTCCATGCGTGCCGTCACCCAGTCCGTCAGGCGGGTCATCGGGATGGTCAGTGCCACGAACACCAGGCCCGCGACGATGTACGGCGTGTAGTTGAGGCTCCGCCCGACGATGATGTCGGCGGCCCGTACGGCGTCGATCGCGCCGCCGATGGACACCAGACCGGTGTCCTTCTGGAGGGACACCAGGTCGTTCAGCAGGGGCGGCACCTGGCGGCGCACCGCCTGCGGCAGCACCACGTACCGCAGCGCCTGCCGGTTGGAGAGACCGAGCGAGCGGGCCGCGGCGCGCTGCGAGGGGTGCACGGACTCGATGCCGGCGCGGAAGACCTCGGCCACGTACGCCGAGTACGTCAGCGTGAGCGCCGTGCCGCCCAGCCACACCGGGTCGACCGTCACGCCCTGGAGCCGCAGCGCCGGTACACCGAGGACGACGATCATGAGGTTGATGATGAGCGGAAGGCCGCGGAAGAAGTCCGTGTAGGCGGCGGCCAGGACCCGCAGCGGGAAGAACACCGGCCCGCGCAGGGTGCGGGCGATGGCGATGAGCATCCCGAGGACCAGGACGGCCGCGCCGCAGATGAACAGCAGCCGGACGTTCAGCCACAGCCCTTCGAGGACCTTCGGGAACGCCTCGCGCGCGTACTGCCCGTTGAAGAACGTCTCCTTGGTGCGCGGCCAGCCGGGCGCGTTGACGACGACCAGGTAGAGGACGACGGCGGTGAGCAGGGTCGAGACCGCGGCGATCGCCGTCGCGCGGCGGGAGCGGGCACGCTTGAGGGCCTCCCGCTCGATCCGCCGCTGCGACGGTGTGTACGAGTCGCCCGCGTCCTCCGGGCGGGCCTCGTCCTTCGTGAGCGTCACTTGAGGACCGGGGCGGCGACGGCGTCCGAGAGCCACTGCTGCTCCAGTTTGGCGAGCGTGCCGTCCTTGCGGAGCGCGTCGACGGCCCCCGTCACGCAGGAGGTGAGCGCGCTGCCCTTGTCGAGCACGAGCCCGAACTGCTCGGGCGTGCCGCCCTGGTTCTCGAACTGCCCGACGATCGTGCCGTCCGTCACCTCGGCCGCGGTGATGTAGAAGGCGGTGGGCAGGTCGACGACGATGGCGTCCACCTGCTTGTTCTGCAGGGCGGACTTGGCCTGGTCGTTCTTGGCGTACGCGGCGGCCTCCTGGGTCGGCTTC
Source organism: Streptomyces sp. NPDC057253 (assembly GCF_042669125.1). NCBI lineage: Bacteria > Bacillati > Actinomycetota > Actinomycetes > Kitasatosporales > Streptomycetaceae > Streptomyces > Streptomyces sp. NPDC057253. The sequence goes on from NZ_JBHUXV010000021.1 coordinate 110,267, forward strand.
ACCACGTCCTGGATGTAGTTCAGGCTCGTCGTGCCGACCTGGGCGCCGAGCTTGAGGCCCTTCAGGTCCGCGATGCTCTTCGCCTTGGCGGCCTTGGTGCCCTTGAGCGCGATGACGGCCTGGCGTACGTCGTAGTAGCCGGAGGAGAAGTCCACGGCCTTCTTGCGCTCGGCGCTGATCGACACCTGGTTGATGTCGAAGTCGAAGGTCTTCTCGCCGGGCGCGAAGGCCTTGTTGAAGGGGACGCTCTGCCAGACGACGGCGCTCTTGTCGTAGCCGAGCTGCTTCGCCACGGCGTAGGCGACGGCGGACTCGAAGCCCTTGCCGTTGGCCGGCTTGTCGTCCTTGAACCACGGCTCGTACGCGGGCTCGTCCGTCGCGATCGTCAGCTTGCCGGAGGTCTTGGTGGCCAGCTTGCCCTTGGCGCAGGCGTTACCGGTCGGCGCCGAGGCCTTGGCGCTCGCGTCGTCCTCCGGCTGCGGGGCGCAGCCCACGGCGGTGGCGAGCAGGGCTATGGATGCCGCGGCGACGGCGCGGCGCAGGGCGCGAGGGGCAGGGTGCATGGCGGGAGAGTGACAGTCCACTGTCCCGTTTGTCGAGGTCACAACGGCAATTGTCCGCATATTGGGAACGGGTGTTGCATTTTTGTGAACAGTTTTCGGACAGCTTGCCTGGGCCGCCGGCCGAGGGCGGGGATCGAAAGACCGGCGGCCCTTACCGCGCAGGAGCCGTCATCCTGTGCGGGGCTGCCCCCAGTTGACTGCGCAACCACCTGCGCCGGGAGCGCGTGTGTGGCACCGGCGTGTGTGAAGAGTTCACACGGGGCGCGCACAACCTCCCTTGCGCGCCCCGGCGTTCACCACCCCCGCGCGTGACACGGTGGGGGTTTCACCACCCCCGCGCGTGCCACTCCGGCAACTGCGGCCGTTCCGCGCCCAGCGTCGTGTCGTACGTGAACTCCCGCCCCAACCCCTTCGACGCGAACCCGGTCCTCGACGTCATAGCGGCCGCCTCGATGTGCCGGTCTCTCGCCGGGTGTTCTTTCGGCCCCGACGAGCCGGACCAACTCCGCCTCGAGGATGGCGGCTCCCCGGGCTACGGGACAGAGGCCCCCGACGTCCCCTGTCTCCTGACGCAATGCGGGCCTCAACGCACTGACTGTCGGCCTGGAGGAGGCGTACGCGCCGAAGGTGCGGGTCGACGCGATCCTGTCCGCGGTCTGGACCGCACGGGCGTGCACCAGGAGTGGGAGGCGGAGGACTGTGACGCGTTGCTCGTGCCAAAGGGGCGGTTGGGGGTGCCGACGGACGTGGCGCCGCCGGCGTTGAACATCGCGGCGTCGAGTTTTCGGACGGGGAGGACGGTGCGGGTGGACTGCGGCATCATTCCGACGGTGCAGGACCCATCGTCCGGGCGCCCCACCAGTCTGGGCCCATCGTCTCCGCTTCGCGACCGCCGGTCGTGGCGACGGGCGCCGAACGCAGTGCCTCCAGCCCGGCTTCCTCCCGTGCCTCGGGCGTCGCGGCCAGATCCCGCAAATACTCCTGTGGGTTCACCGGTCGGCCGTCGGGAGCGCGGGACAACATCCTGCCGAGCAAAGCACGCAGTTGTTCAGACACCCCGAGAGCGTCGACGGGGACGTCCGTGTTCACGATCTCGTAGATGACTTGATAGGGCTCGGAGGCGCTCCAGGGCAACACCCCGGTCAGACACTGATACATGAGGATGCCAAGTGTGTACAGGTCCGTCCTGATGTCCGAGTGGCTGCCCATGGCCTGTTCGGGGGCCATGTAGCCCGGTGTTCCGATCACCATCCCGGCGACTGTCAGCGATCGCTCGTGCCCGACTGAGGGTCGTGCGATGCCGAGGTCGATGATGACCGCACCACGCTCCGGGTGCAGCAGGACGTTGCTGGGCTTCAGGTCGATGCGGGAGACACCCATGGTGTCGATGAACGCGAGCGCCTCGCCGAGTTGTCTGCCGATCCTCGCGACCAGGCCCACGGGCAGCGGGCCGCGCTCGGCGAGAACCTCGTGCAGGGAGGGGCCCTCCACCAGTTCCATGATCAATGCAGGTTCTGTGTCCGGCCCCTCCAGGGCGTCGAGGGTTCGGACGATCTGCGGGTGGTTCAACTGCCGACTCAGCTCGACCTCTCGCCGGAACCTGGTGAGCATCTGCTCGTCCGTGCGCAGTCCGTGGTGCAGCACCTTGACGGCGATTGGCTGACCGGTGAGCAGGTCCCGCCCTCGGTAGACCGCCCCCATGCCGCCCTGCCCGAGCAGGCTGCTCATCTCGTACCGTTCGGCCAGGACCGCGACTGCCGGCGTGCCCGCTCCGATCGGCGCAGCGGGCGCGTCGGTAGCCGGTGCCGGTGGGGCAGCATGCCTGCCACCGGCTCCGACCATGGTGGAGCCGTACAGATCGGGGCCCGGCGGTGGGACGACGATCCCCAGATCCGCGCGCTCGCTCTCGCTGCTTCGGACGAAACCGGCCAGCTGCCGCTTGTAGGCGTCCGACAGCTTGTAGTACGCCAGAGGCGACTGGCTGCCTCCGTATTGCGTGGCGTCCGGCCGGCCGGGCTCGCTCACCACGTCCAGAACGCCGGCCCGTACCAGGTGCCGGAGCATCCGCTCCACCGCGGGCGGGGTCATTCGCAGCAGCGGATCGAGCCCCTCGGTACCTGTCACATCCGTGGAGGTGAAGGGTCTGCCCTCGCTGCGCAGGGTCCAGTCCACGACGTGATAGGCGCCGAGGAGCCGCCGGTCGTCATCGATGACCACGTTCGTCGATCCGTCGGGTGTGCCGGCCGCGATCGTCTCGGACACCACGCCCTCCAGACGAGCGTAGAAATCGACGCGCGCCCAGACCTCCTCGCTCACGCTCAAGGACGGCAGGCCGTCCTGCCACACCACCAGCGAGTTGAACTCCTGCAGCAGACGCCGCGGAACGCCGCGCGCCTTGAAGCGAAGGTAGGCGACGAACCGGGCCAGCCGCAGCTCGTCCGGGGAGGAGTAGGGGATGCGGTAAGTGGCATCGGGCGGGTACGTGATGTACGTGTGGGGTCCTATGGAACGTCCGCCGTGTGGTCCGGGCGTTCCGTTCGGGGCGGCAGGTGGACCCCAGGCAGATGGAGAAGCGTGCTGTTGTGGGCGGCCGGCCTCCACCAGCCCCCGCACGAGCCGACCGGGGGCGTCCCACAGGCACGGCACATACATCCGCCAGCCGAAGACGCTCTCGTAGACGCCGTTGCCCCGGTCGGAGTCCTGTAGGGCCCGGTCGTACAGATCGGGGCCAGCGACCACGATGAAATGGGCGCCCCGCGCGGTGAGCACGTTCTTTATCCGGCCCAGCAGCGCTTCGAAGTCGGCGATCGCGTCCGCCTTGTTGTCGGTGAGCTTGTCGACCTCGTCGAGGACGATCACCGGATGCACCCGGACCCGTGAGGCGGTGCGCCGGTGCCGCCTGCGCAGGAGACGGCGGGAACGCGGCCGCGGATCGGGGCGGCCCTCACTGCCGTTGAGGAGTTGGACGATACGGACCAGGTCGTGCTCCACGTCGGTCTCGGAATAGGCGAGGAAGGCCGCCTCGGTGGCCTGCGAGCGAGTCTTGCGGCCGCTGAAGCTCATGGTGGGCGACAACCGGTGCTGCGGGGCGAGCCCCAGCGTGGTGCCCCGCTCGGTGCTCTCGGACTGGGTCTGGGTGAACGACAGGGACGTGCGTGAATAGGCGAGCAGCAGGGCGCGCTGCACCTCGCGCGGCAGACGCGCCAGCAGGTCGCGGTCGTCGAGGCTCTCGAAGATCCGTCGGACGACCGCGAACAGCAGCTGATCGGTCGTCATGGTCCGTGCCACGTTCAAGTGCACGACCAGCATGACGTCCCGGTCGCCCCACAGGGCAGCGGTCTCGGCCAGCGCCCGCAGCACGAGTGTCGACTTGCCCACCCCGCGGAAGCCACTTACCAGGAAGGCTCCGCCATGGGAGTAGGTCAGCCGCTCTTTGAGGGTGTCGACCAGCACTTCGTGACCGAGTACCGGAATGGCCCGGTCCCCGGCCGGTAACGGCTCGTGGATGTACCGGAAGTGCCGGTGAAGCGGCATCTGCAGCACGACATCGTCCCCCCAACGCCTCTGTGCCGGAGCTGCCAGATTACGGGCCCGCCACCGTTCTGCGGCACACTCTGGCGAACTCCCCTCACGGGCAGTGACGGTCGCCCTCGTCAATGACCGCCGCTCTCGTGCCGGTACACCCTCGGCTACATGACGAACCGGACGTCCTCGGTCAGTCCGATGTCCGTGAGACGGTTGCCCGCGATCGCGATCACGTCCGCCAGGAGGTCCGGTTCCAACCAGCCTTTGGTCGTCCGTGTCGATCAGGTCCGCGGCCACCGTCGTCATCGCGGAGCGCGGCCGGCGGGGTTCTTATTCCCGGTCCGCCTGCGCAACCAGCTCGCGCGCTTTTCTGCCGTGAGGGACGGCCGGGGCGTCCGTGTCGCACGGTTAAAGCGCTGAAGTTCACGAGCGCCGGCCTGGAGCAAGCCCAGCATCTGTGCCGGATATCGCGGTCGAAGGCTGAACGCGACGTCTACCTCCACAACTGCCTCATACCTTGGGCCTACGACAAGACTCCAGCCGGAGGATCGGCGAATCTTCAGGAGTTCGCCGGAGACAAGCACTCGTGGTTCGCCGGCACGGAGGTTACCCGGGACGAGGTATGCGCCGCAGTCGACTTCCTCCAGGCTGAGAACCTTCATGAGCACTCAGCAGCCGCACACTTCGAACGTCACCAACAACTACCGTGACAGCGTCGTCGTCCAGGGGACGCCCCCGGCAGCAATTCTCGCCACGGGCCGCGGCAACATCCAGACCGTCAATCGGGGTGTGGATGGAGACGCGCTTGCCTCGCTCGTCGCCCAGCTACGTCATATTGCGCCGACCCTGGAGCTCTCCCAGCAAGACGCCAAGGAGCTCGCTGAGGAGATCGACTCTCTTGAGAGCGAAGGAGATGAGCCGACCCGGGGCCGCAGGATCATGCGTCGAATCGCACGTATCGTCACGCCCGCGGC